>NZ_JABWRO010000013.1:0-61832 GCF_014268985.1 Pseudomonas sp. RW10S2
AAGTCGGGGCGCCGAACCGCCGCTCCCACACGTACCGCTCCTGCAGGCGAGTGCGTCAATCAGTGGCGACGGTGTTTCTTGTTCTTGTCGCCCAGGTGGTTGCCGATCGCGCCGCCGGCTGCGCCGCCAAGGCCGGCGCCGATGGTCGAGCCATTGCTGCCGCCAAGTTTGCCGCCCACCAGCGAGCCGCCGGCCGACCCCAGGCCGCCACCGATGGCTGCTTCGGTGCGGTTGCCCTTGCGTGCGCCAACGGCGCTGCCGGCTGCGCCACCCAGGCCCGCGCCGATGGCGGCGCCGGTGCTGCCGCCGATCTGTTTGCCGACGACGTTGCCCAAGGCACCACCCAGGCCGCCGCCAATGGCTGCGGTACCGTCACCGGCGAACGCTCCCTGGCACAGCAGCAGGCCCAGGGCGAGGGAAGGCAGAGTCAGACGCATGATTTCATGAACCTCGAAGGAATCATCAGGGTTGAATGCCGCAGGTGTGCGGCGGATAGGGATTGGGCAGACGCTTCAGCGGTAATAACGGTCACGGTAGCGACGATCGTCGTCATCGCGATCATCGCGGTGATGATAACGGTGACGGTCGCGGTCGCCGTCACGCCAGCCATCGTCATCATGGTGGCGATGGCTGTGGCAACCGGCGAGGAGCACGACGGCGGCGATCAGCGAAACACTGGCAAGGCGTGGCATGGCGATGGAAATCCTTGATCCGCAAGGGTTTACGGGACAACTGCTGAGACCGGGCAGGATTCATTTGGTTTCAAAGCGGCACAAAATATTACCGCGCAAGGGACAGGCGGCGTGCCTGTGGGCTGCTGTTCTGTCCCGCTCGGTCATGGTCGCGGGCCTGCACGGCTCCTAGACTGTCAGGCAGGCCGCGACGAAGACGGCCATCTGCCACACGGTGAATCATGATGATCGCCCATACCCCTACGCTGTTCGCTGCGGTCGCGCTGGTGGCGACGATCCTGGCCTTCTGCCTGTTGCTGGTCGGGCAGTTCAACCGAGGCGACAACCTCTTGCTGACCGGTTGTGGGCTGTTGGCCCATGCCTTGGCCTATGTCTGTTACACGTTGTTCGGGCATGCGCCTCTGTGGGTGAGCTATGCCTTGGGCAACAGCCTGCTGTCGCTGGCGCTGGCGTTCTATTCAGCGAGCCTGTTCCGGATGCGCGAGCGCCCGGTGCCGTGGCGGCCTATCTTCGCCATTCCGCTGTTGATGCTGCTGGGCCTGATGTCGCTGCTCGAGACGGTGGAGCCGCGCATGCTGCTGGCGACCCTGGTGCTGATGTTGCAATGCGCGTTGATTCTCTACTGGGCCCGGCAACGGGCCCTGGGCAAGGGCCGGGCACACCTGCTGCTGGTGATCGGTGCTGCCATCAGCCTGGTGGGGCTGGGCATGCGGGTGGTGGCCGTGCTGGCGGGCACGGCGCAGGAGATGCGCTACGACACCAGCAACCTCAAGCAGACGGTGTCGGTGGCCATCGGCACGGTCACGGTGATGATGTATTCCATTGGTTTGGTGCTGATGGCCAAGGAGCGCAGCGAATCGCGCTTGCAGCACCTTGCCGGACACGACGTGCTGACCGGGACGGGTAATCGTCGCGCCATCCTGGAACGTTTCGAGCGTGAGCTGGAGCAGGCGCGCGTGGCGCAGTACAGCCTGGCCGTGGCGATGATCGATATCGATCACTTCAAGCGTATCAACGATGTGCACGGTCATCTGGCAGGGGACGAAGTGCTGTGTCACTGCGTGCGCCAGTTGCAGCAGAGGCTGCGCGAAGGGGACAGCCTGGGGCGCTACGGCGGCGAGGAGTTCCTGCTGCTGTTGCCACGAACCGAGGGGGAAGGCGCCCTGGCGGCGCTGAACGGCCTGCGCGAAGCCATGGCGAAGAACCCGGCGCGGTTCGCCGGGCTGGAGATCGAGCTGTGCTTCAGTGTCGGGCTCTGGTGCGGTGTGCCGGGTGAGGGTGATACCCCGGCACGGCTGATCGCCCAGGCCGATGCCGCGTTGTACCAGGCCAAGGCTGGCGGGCGCAATGCGGTGCGGCTGGCGGCTTGATCCTTCGCACTTACGGGGAGGCTACCGGGCGAATGCGCCGTCGAACGACGTGTCGATGATCGTGCCGGTGTCCAGGTGCTTGGGCAGGGTGCCGGTCTGGACAAGGAAGTCGGCGGTATCCTGGTAGTCCTTCGCGGCCTGCGCATCGACCGGGCCTACGCTCATGTCGGCCTGGCCGATCCAATGACGCGAGACGCTTTGGTCGAGGTTGGCTTTCTTGGCCCAGAGGTCGGCATAGGCTTCCTTGTGCTCACCGACCCAGGCCCGTGCTTTCTGCAGACGGCCCAGGAAGTCCTCGATGGCGGCGCGCTTGCTGTCGATCGAATCGTTGCGCGCCGCGATGCTGCTCAGGCCAGGCATCAGGCCCTGGGCGGTGACCAGCTTGCGCGCACCGGAAAACACGATCTGTTGCGAGATGTACGGTTCCCACACCGGGAAGGCATCGATACTGCCGTTGGGCAGTGCGGCGGCAGCATCGATTGGCATCAGTTTGACGAACTCGACGTAGTCATGCGGCAGGCCGGCCTTGTCCAGTGCGCGCAAGGTCAACTGCTGGCTCCAGGCGCCGGGCCAGTAGGCGACCTTCTTGCCCTTGAGGTCCGCAATGGTCTTGGCGGGGGAGTCCTTGGGCACCAGCAGGGCGATGGTGTCGAGGTTCTGCCGTGAGACGCCGATCAGCTTGACGGGTGCCCCTTTGGCGGCCAGGAACAGAAAGCCCGAGTCGCCGAGAAAACCGATGTCCAGGCCACCGGCCTCCAGCCCTTCGGCCACCGGTGCGGCCGACTGGAAGTGCTTGAACTCGACCTTGTAGGGCGCATCCTTGAGTGCCCCGGAGGCTTCCAGCGATGCGCGCACGTTGTAGTAGTTCTGGTCGCCGATGCGCAGGGTGACCTGCTCGGCGGCGATGGCTTGCGCCAGCGGGGTGCCAAGGAACAGGCCGGCGAGGGTGACGCGAATCAGGTGGTGCAGTTTCATGGGGCTTCCTCAGCTGGCCTGGCGAGTGTCCAGGCGTTCGATCTGGCGATGGATGGCGGGGATCAGGGTCTTGCCGTATTCGATGGTGTCGTTCAGTGGATCGAAGCCGCGGATCAGGAAGGTCGAGACGCCGAGCTTGTAGTACTCGCCCAGCGCCTGGGCGACCTGCTCGGGGGTGCCGACCAGCGCGGTGGAGTTCCAGCGTGCTCCGGTCAGGCGGGCAACGCCCATCCACAGGCGTTGATCGAGCACTTCGCCCTGGTGCGCGGCGGCCAACAGACGCTGGGAGCCGACGTTCTCGGGGTGATGGTCGTGCAGCGCTAGCCCGAGTTTCTGGCGTGCGTCGCGGACCTGTTCGAGGATTTCGGCGGCGCGCTTCCAGGCGGCTTCCTCGGTATCGGCGACGATGGGGCGGAACGATACCGAGAAGCGCGGGGCGCGCTGTTGCACGGCGGCAGCCTTGCGGACCTTGGCGATATGCTCAGCGACGGCGGCCAGGGGCTCGCCCCAGAGCATGTAGGTATCGGCATGTTGCGCGGCGACCCGCACCGCGGCATCCGATGAGCCGCTGAAGTAGATCGGAATATGCGGGCGCTGCACGGTCCTTACGGCGGGCGAGGCGGCGTTGAAACGGTAGAAGTCGCCGGCGAAGTCCACCGGTTGTTCGGCGGTCCAGATGGCTTTCAAGGCGTCGAGGTATTCACCGGTGCGCGCATAGCGGTGGTCGTGATCGAGGAAGTCGCCGTCGCGTTGCAGGTCCTGGTCATTGCCGCCGCTGACCACATTGAGGGCCAGGCGGCCCTTGCTGAACTGGTCGAGGGTCGCCAGTTGCCGTGCGGCCAGGGGCGGGCTGATCACCCCTGGACGGTAGGCGAGCAGGATACCCAGGCGCTCGGTGGCAGCGACGGCGAACGAACTGACGACGGCGCCTTCCGGCCCGTTGGAGAAGTAACCGACCAGAATCCGGTCGAAGCCTGCTGCTTCGTGGGCCTGGGCGAAGCGACGCACGTAGTCCGGATCGACCGCATCGCCCGTGGGTTGGTCGACCTCCGAGCCGGGTGACGCGGTGATCATGCCAAGGATTTCGACGCTCATTGCTGGGTTCCTTTGGTGGGACAAGGCTGCCTGGCGTTGAGCGGTTTATAAGAAAACGAGCTGGCCGGGCTTCTTCTTAGAATCTAACGGTCAGCGATAAATGATGGAAATTCATTTTTTGCATATTCTAATATGCAAAATAATTTTATTCCCCTGGTCAGGGCGTTCCGTTTCTGCCGTGCAGTCGATAGCCTTCCCGCTCGCTCAGGCGCGCGTAGTAGTCATCCACTGCAGGCAGGTGCGGGTGCTTGAACGGTGTCTGGAACCAGCGGTTTACCGACAACCCGATCGGAATGTCTGCCAGGGAGAGCGTTTTGCCGGCAACGTAGGCGCCGGTCTTTGCCAACTGCTGGTCGAGGATCTGCATATGTCGCGACCATTCGCCGATGCTGGCATTGAGCGCCTGTGCATCCTGATGCGCTGCCGACTGCCTGACCAGAGACATGAAGGCGTAGCTCCAGGAGCGGTTGAGATCGCTGGCCTGCCAGTCGATCCATTGATCGACACGCGCTCTGGCCACTGCGTCGGCCGGGTAAAGCCCTGCCGCTTGACCATAGCGGTTGGCGAGATAGCGGACGATGGTGTTGGACTCCCACAGCGTCAGGTCGCCGTCCTGGATCACCGGGACCATGGCATTGGGGTTCAGGGCCAGGAACTCCGGGGTCTGGGTCGACTGAAAACCTGAGCCCCAGTCTTCCTGTTCGAAAGGCACGCCGATTTCAGCGCAAGTCCAAAGCACCTTGCGCACGTTGATGGAGCTCGCCTTACCCAATATTCGCAGCATGTCATCATCCTTTTTGCATAGCGGCCGAAACAGCAGTGTGCTGTGGCGACCAAGCGTATCTCTAAAAGCCCTGCCTGCGGTCATGGAACTGAAACCTTTCTCCCTGCGGATGGTGGTTTTTTGCTAGCATTCGGTCCCTATAGCACAATCGAATAAAAATCTGTTTCGGTTGTTGTTAAAGTAATAACGCGTGACATTCAAACGTATCGAAAGTCGGCCCTCGCGTTCAGCGAGAGGCCTATAAGAAAAGCTAGAAAGGAGCACACATGTACAAATGCACATTGCCAGTGGCCGTTGCACTGGCCAGCCTGTCGCTGGGGGCGCAGGCTGCAGGTTTCGTGGAAGACAGCAAGGCTTCGGTCACTGCCCGTAACTTCTATATCAACTCCGACAACCGCAATGGCACTGCCAACCCGTCCAAGCAGGAAGAGTGGGGCCAAGGCTTCATCTTCAACTTCACCTCCGGCTACACCCAGGGCACCGTCGGCTTTGGTGTAGACGCCATCGGCCTGACCGGTTTCCGCCTGGATTCGGGCAAGGGCACCCACTACAACCCGACCAGCACTGCCAAGGGCGGTACTGTGTTCCCGACCGATTCCGATGGCCGCGCCGTTGACGACTTCAGCAGCCTGGGCGTAACCGGCAAGGTCAAGATCTCCAAGACCGAAGCCAAGCTCGGTGTACTGCAGCCCAAGCTGCCAGTAGTCACCTACAACGACGGTCGCCTGCTGCCGCAAACGTTTGAGGGTGGCCAGATCACCTCCAACGAGATCGACAACCTGACCCTGATCGGCGGCAAGCTCGACCACGCCAAGGGCCGTAACAGCACCAACATGGAGTCGCTGACCATTGCCGGTTCCAACGGCAACCCGGCCACCGCCACCTCCAACCGTCGCAGCAACGCGTTCTACTACGCCGGTGCCGACTACAAGCTGAGCAAGGACCTGCTGCTGCAGTACTACTACGGCAACCTGGACGACTTCTACAAACAGCACTTCCTGGGCCTGACCCACAACCTGGCGCTGCCGGTTGGTGCGTTGAAGTCCGACCTGCGTTACTTCTACAGCGATTCCGATGGCAAGAACGCCAGCACCGAAGGCCGCCTGGCTGGCTATCGCGCCTCGGGCTACCAGAACAACGGTGAAGTGGACAACCGCACCTGGAGCGCCAAGTTCACCTACTCGCTGGGCAGCCATGCACTGAGCGCCGGTTACCAGCGTGTCAACGGCACCAGCGACTTCCCGTTCCTGAACCAGGGCGACGGTGCTAGCGCCTACCTGATCACCGACGTGCAGATCGGCAAGTTCCTGCGTGCCGGCGAGCGCACCTGGCTGGCGCAATATGCCTACGACTTCGCCGCGCTGGGCGTACCAGGGCTGACCGCCAACGCCATCTACCTGAAAGGCACCAACGTCAACTCGGCGGGCTCGGACCGCTCGGAGTGGGAGCGTGATTTCAGCCTGGCCTATGTTGTTCAGGAAGGCACCTTCAAGGGCCTGGGCCTGCAGTGGCGTAACGCTTCGCTGCGCACTGACGTGGCCAACCAGCGCGACCAGGACGAAAACCGTCTGATCGTGAGCTACACCTACAACTTCCTCTGACATCGCGTCAGCCCGGTCACGGGTAGGTGTAATAAAACAAACCCCACCAGGGTTCTCCCTGGTGGGGTTTGTTTTTCATGGCGCGCTGCGCTCGAGGCGTCAGCCCTACAGCACTGCTGAAAACACCGAGCCAGTGATCCGTTCGCTGAGCAGTTCCAAGGCCCGCAGCCCCGCCAGCGAGTTGCCTGAGGCGTTCAGCGCCGGTGACCACACGCAGATGCTGTAGCGCCCCGGCACTACCGCGACAATGCCGCCGCCCACTCCACTTTTGCCCGGCAGGCCCACACGGTAGGCGAAGTTACCCGCCTCGTCGTACAGCCCGCTGGTGGCCATGATCGCATTCACCTGTTGCGCCTGGCGCGGGCTGAGCACGTGCTCGCCGCTGTGCGGGCAATAGCCGCTGTTGGCCAGGAACGCAAAGCCACGGGCGACGTCCACGCAATTCATCGACAGCGCACAATGATGGAAGTAGCTGCGCAGCACGGCGTCGACATCGTTGTGGAAGTTGCCGAACGCCTGCATCAGGTAGGCCATGGCGGCGTTGCGGGCGCGGTGCTGGTATTCGGAGTCGGCCACGACCGGGTCGCTGACGATGCGTGGGTTGGCTGTCAGGCGGCGAACGAAGTCGCGCATCGACAAGGTCGGGGTGGCATAGCGCGACTGGTTGATGTCGCAGATCACCAGCGCGCCGGCATTGATGAAAGGATTGCGTGGGCGACCTTTCTCCACCTCCAGCTGTACCAGCGAGTTGAACGCCTGCCCGGAGGGCTCGTAGCCCAGGCGCGACCAGATATCCTCGCCGCTGTGGTTGATCGCCTGGACCAGGCTGAAGACCTTGGAGATGCTCTGGATCGAGAAGGGCGTATGGGCATCGCCGGCGCAGTGCAGCTGGCCGTCCAGGCTCTGTACGGCGATGCCGAGTTGTTGCGGGTCGACCTGGGCGAGGGCGGGAATGTACTGGGCGACCTGGCCCTGGCTGAGCAGCGGGCGGACCTGGTCGAGGATTTCTTGCAGTAATGCTTGCATGGGGGCCTGCGCGGAGCGGGTGATGGGGCTCAGGGGTTGTCTGCTGTACAAGACGAGCGTTGGCGAGGCGGCGACACACCCCGTGAGGTGATCGTCAGCTGGATTTGCCCGAAGGGCGTCTTGTGGATTTGCTTGCACGGGGCGCTGCTTTGCTGCCGGCGGTTTTGCCTTTACCGCTGCTGCGGCGTTTTTTCTTCCAGGGTGCACCCTTGCCACCGGCAGGCAGGGGCGGGCCGCTGATGGTCAGGCGCATTCCCGCGCAGCGTTGCACCAGCTTGCCCATCCAGGCCGATTGCCGGGTGACGAACTCTTCCAGGCTCATTTCGCCGCTCTGCACCATGTCCAGCGCCTGTTCCCAGATCGCGGTGGTGCCGGGGTCGGCGATGGCCCGGGGTACGACGTCGATCAGGCTGAAGGCTGCGGGCGTGGCGGACAGCGCCTTGCCGTTCTTGACCAGGTAGCCGCGGTCGAGCAGGCCCTGGATGATGCTGGCCCGGGTCGCTTCGGTACCGATGCCGGTGGTTTCCTTGAGTTTCTGCTTGAGCCGCGGGTCATCCACCAGCTTGGCGACGTTCTTCATTGCCTTGATCAGGTCGCCCTCGGTGAACGGCTTCGGTGGCTGGGTCCACAGGTCTTTCAGTTGCAGTTCCTGCACCCTGCAGTCGTCGCCCTCGCGCAGTTGCGGCAGGATTTGCGCGGGTGGTGCTTCGCGGCCCTTGGTTGGGGTCAGTGCCTCGGGCAGGGCGCGGCGCCAGCCGGGCTCGACGATCTGCTTGCCCACTGCACGCAGGGCGTGGCCGGCACAGTCCAGGTCGGCCTGGGTGCGGTCGTACTCGTGATTGGGCAGGAACTGCGCCAGGTAGCGTGCCCGGATCAGGGTATAGACCGCTTTGTGCTTGGGTGGCAGGCGCGCAGGATCGCTGGCGGCGGCGGTGGGGATGATGCCGTGGTGGGCGCTGACCTTGGCGTCGTTCCAGGCGCGGGAGCGGCGGTGCGGCTCCAGGTGCGCCTGCAATGGCGCAAGGCTTGTGTCGGCGCGTTGCAGGGCGGCGAGAATGGCGGGCGCTTCAGCGTGCTGGCTAAGCGGCAGGTAGCCGCAGTCGCTGCGCGGATAGGTGATCAGCTTGTGGGTTTCGTAGAGTGCCTGGGCGATGTCGAGGGTTTCCTGGGCGCCAAGGCCGAATTTCTTCGAGCACAGCTCCTGCAGGGTGCCGAGGTCGAAGGGCAGTGGTGCGGCCTCGCGCACACGCTCGGTCTGTACCTGGAGCACCTGTGCGCTACCTGCGGCCTGCATCTGGGTGGCGGCCTGCTGGGCGAGTGCCTGGTTGAGGCAGCGGCCCTGGTCGTCGCAGGCGTCTTGCGGTGCACGCCATTGGGCAGTGAACAGGTTGCCTGTGTGTGCCAGTTGCACTTCGATGGCCCAGAACGGTACGGGCACGAAATCGGCGATGCTGCGGTCGCGGTCCACCACCAGGCGCAGTGTCGGAGTCTGTACCCGCCCAACCGGCAGCACGCCCTGGTAGCCGGATTGGCGGCCAAGCAGGGTGAACAGGCGGCTCATGTTCATGCCGATCAACCAGTCGGCCCGCGAGCGACCAAGGGCGGAATGATAGAGACTGAAGGTTTCGCTGCCGGGGCGCAGGCGCGCCAGCGCCTTGCGGATCGAGGCGTCATCGAGTGCGCAGAGCCACAGGCGCTGGATCGGGCCACGGTAGCGGCAATGCTCGACCAGTTCGCGGGCGATCATCTCGCCTTCGCGATCGGCGTCGGTGGCGATCACCAGCTCCCGGGCCTCGCCGAGCAGACGCTTGACCGCCTTGAACTGGCTGGCGGTCTTGGGCTTGACCAGCATCTTCCATTTTTCCGGAATGATCGGCAGGTCGTCGAGCGACCAGCGCTTGTAGCGCGCGTCGTAGCTGTCGGGCGGTGCGGTTTCGAGCAGGTGGCCGATGCACCAGGTGACGCAGACATCGGTGCCTTGCCAGCAGCCGTCGGCCTTGCGGTTGGCACCCAGTACCTTGGCGATGTCTTTTGCCTGGGAGGGCTTTTCACACAGAAAAAGGCGCATGGCCGTGAACGCTTCATCGAGGTTGATGGCGACTAGGATGCGCAAGACAGGGCGTGCAGGCAAGATTTATCTGTATGCATGTACAGCTTGTGCCAGGAAATATGTCCGCAGGTTTGGCACGAATGCCTCGGCATCGGGCTTGGATGACCGGCCGGTACCGTGCCAGCTTTGTCGTTCGCCTGCCAGATGTGTCAATGGACGATGTCGCTTGGGGGCCTTCACTCCAACCACAACAAGGAAGTCAGATCATGCCTCTGTTCGATTACCGTCAGCTCGACGGTGCTGCCTCCTCCGCACTCTACAAGGATGCCATGGCCCTGGCGGTCTATGCCTACCATGGTATCGACGACGGTTTTTCCGCCGGCTACCAGAAGCACGGCTTCGGCCTCGGGTTGCCGGCAACTTTGGTCAAGGCCCTGATCGGCGGCACCGACAGCCAGGGCGTGATTCCTGGCATCCCCTGGAATCCCGACTCCGAGGCCAAGGCCCTGGCGCAGGTCAAGGCGGCTGGCTGGACGCCGATCAGCGCCGCACAGTTGGGTTACCAGGGCAAGACCGATGCGCGTGGCACCTTCCATGGCGAGGCGCCGGGCTACACCTCGGCGCAGGTCGAGGTGCTCGGCCGCTATGCAGGCGATGGCCAGCTCATTGGCCTCGGCATCGCCTTTCGTGGCACCAGCGGCCCGCGGGAGAATCTGATTGGCGACACCCTCGGCGATGTCATCAACGACCTGCTGGCAGCGCTGGGGCCAGCCGACTACTCACGCAACTACGTCGGCAATGCTTTCGACCGCCTGCTGGGCGATGTCGCGACGTTCGCCAGGGCCCACGGCTTGTCAGGTGCCGATATCACCGTCAGCGGCCACAGCCTTGGCGGGCTGGCGGTCAACAGCCTGGCCGACCTCAGTGTTTCGCGCTGGGGCGGCTTCTACCAGGATGCCCGCTATGTTGCCTTCGCCTCGCCCACGCAGGCTGCCGATCCCGACAAGGTGCTCAATATCGGTTACGAGAACGATCCTGTATTTCGCGTGCTCGACGGCACGGCGCTGACCTGGGCGACCCTGGGCGTGCACGATGCCGCCAAGCCTTCGACCACTGACAACATCGTCAATTTCAATGACCACTACGCTTCCGACGCGTGGAACCTGCTGCCGTTTTCCATCGGCAATATCGCCACCTGGCTCTCGCACCTGCCGGCAGCCTACGCCGATGGCCTGGGTCGGGTAGTGGATTCGCCGTTCTACCCCTGGACCAGCCGCGACTCCACCGTCGTGGTCAGCAACCTGTCCGACGCCACCCGCGGCTCGACCTGGGTACAGGACCTCAATCGCAACGCCGAGCCGCACTCCGGCAGTACCTTCATTGTCGGTTCGGCCCAGGACGACCTGATCCGCGGTGGGCGCGGCAACGACTACCTGTATGGCGGTGCTGGCAATGACACTTTTCGCGACGACGGCGGGTTCAACCTGATAGACGGTGGCGCCGGGCATGACACCCTGCACCTGGGAGATGCACTGGCGCGCTTCTCGGTCGCCCGGGATGGCGAGGGTACGCTGTATGTGCGCGATGCCGATGGAGGGATCAGCCAGGTGCGCAATATCGAGTCGCTGGTGAGCAAGGAAAGCAGCCTGGTGTTCTTCAGCAAGGACGTCAGTCACGCCGTGACCGCCAATGGGCTGCTCAGCAGCGGCAAGCTGGACCCCTATGCCCTGTCGGTCAGCGGTGGGCAAGGTAATGACCAGTTGGTGGCGGGCAACCAAGGGCAGTGGCTGTTCGGCCTGGGCGGCGATGATCGTCTGGTGGGTGGGGCAGGCAACGATGTGCTGGTGGGCGGCGCGGGGAATGATGTGTTGAGTGGCGGCGGTGGGCGGGACACCTTTCTGTTCAGCGGGCACTTCGGGCAGGACCGGGTACTGGATTTCACCGGCCAGGACCGGTTGGTGTTCATGGGCGTGGAAGGCGGGACGGCAGCGCCGGATTGGCGTGACCATCTGAGTCGGGTGGGGGATGATCTGGTGCTGACGTTCGGGCGCGATAGCGTGACGTTGGTGGGGATCGCGGGGCAGGGGGTGGGGGATGGGCAGATCGTGATTGGCTGAGCAAGGGTGGGGCTGCGCTGCGGCCCAATCGCGGGCAAGCCCAGTCCCACAGGCCCTCCGCGCCGTTCAGAGCAGCGGTGAAGCTGTGGGAGCGGGCTTGCCCGCGATTGGGCCGGCAGCGCCGGCCCTTTCCGATCAGGCGATCTCGCGCGAATCGCGAACCATGTCCACGTGCGGAATGCCGGCCTCTAGGAACTCTTCGCTGACCACCTTGAAGCCCAGGCGCTCGTAGAAGGGCGTAGCGTGTACCTGGGCGCTGAGCATCTGCTGCTTGAGGTCCCGGTTCTGCGCTTCGATGATGACCGCGTTCATCAACGCGTCACCGACTTTCAAGCCGCGCCAGTCCTTGAGCACCGACACTCGACCGATGGTGCCGTCTGGCAACAGGCGCGCGGTGCCGATCGGATAGTCACCTTCCATGGCCAGGAAATGCACGGCGGTGGGGTCTTCGGCATCGAACTCCAGCTCCGGCGGCACGTGCTGCTCGGCGACGAACACCGCGCTGCGGATACGGTGGATATCGGCGTTGTCTTTATGCCAGTCGGCGAGGCGAACGCGGATCTTATTCATTGGCAAATCCCAGGCTTCCTTGTTGGACCAGCTGGCAGACCAGCGTCAGGCCCTCTTCATCTGCGAGCCACTCTACAAGGTTTTCGCTGTGCAGGGCGTCGGCTGAACAAATCAGTTGCAAAAGAGCGCGCAGGTGACCGGACAGCAGGCGGCTCTGGCCGCTGGCGAACAGCAGCAGGTTGTCATCGACTTCCGACCAGGCCAGGCGCGCGCTCGGGTTGCGCACCAGGATCGCGCCCTGTTCGAGATAATTGATCAGCTCTTCCTCGCTCAGCGCTTCGCCTGCAACCTGCTCGGGGTAGCGCGGCTCGGTCATGAACTGGCCGAACCAGGTCAGCAGCAATCGCTCGTCACCCATGTGCTCGGCCAGCAGGGCCTTGAGGCGGTCGAGGGCATCGTGCTGAATTTGGTGCGGATCGCTGACAGGCTGGGCGTCGGCGTCGCTGTAGCGCTCCTCGTCAGGCAGGAACTGGCTGAGGAAGTCGGTGAAGTGGGTCAGCACTTCGGCAGCGCTTGGCGCGCGGAAGCCGACCGAGTAGGTCAGGCAGTCATCCACGGCCACGCCGTAGTGGGCCAGGCGCGGCGGCAGGTAGAGCATGTCGCCCGGCTCAAGGGTCCACTCGTCGCTCTGCTCGAAGTCGGCGAGGATACGCAGGTCGGCGTGCTCGATCAGCGGGCTGTCGCTGTTGCACATCTGGCCAACTTTCCAGTTGCGCTTGCCGTGGCCTTGCAGCAGGAATACGTCGTAGTTGTCGAAGTGCGGGCCGACGCTGCCACCAGGGGCGGCGAAGCTGATCATCACATCGTCGATACGCCAGCTGGGCAGGAAGCGGAAATTTTCCAGCAGCTCGGCTACTTCCGGGACGAACTGGTCCACGGCTTGTACCAGCAGGGTCCAGTCACGCTCGGGCAGGGTGGCGAAGGTGTCTTCCTCGAACGGGCCGCGACGCAGCTCCCAGGGGCGCTCGCCGTGCTCCAGCACCAGGCGCGATTCGACCTCTTCTTCCAGGGCCAGGCCGGCCAGTTCGTCCGGATCGATCGGGCTTTCGAAGTCGGTGAAGGCCTGGCGCACCAGCAGGGGCTTCTTCTGCCAGTAGTCGCGCAGGAATTCACGAGCGGTGAGGCCGCCAAGCAGCTGCAGTGGAGTATCAGGATTCATGTTCAACCTATTGAAAAAACGTAATTTTCGTCCGGGAATAAAAACGCCCGGCTGAGCCGGGCGTTGTACGCAGGGCGCAGATTAGATGCGTTTGGCCTGGGCGGCTGCGTTGCCGATGTAGGTGGCGGGGGTGAGCAGCTTGAGCTCGGCCTTGGCGTCGGCCGGCATGTCCAGGCCGTCGATGAAGGTCAGCAGCGCTTCTGGGGTGATGCCCTTGCCACGGGTCAGCTCCTTGAGCTTCTCGTAGGGGTTCTCGATGTTGAAGCGGCGCATGACGGTCTGGATTGGCTCGGCCAGTACTTCCCAGCAAGCGTCGAGGTCGGCGGCGATGCGCGCTTCGTTGACTTCCAGCTTGCCGATGCCCTTCAGGCTGGCTTCATAGGCGATGACGCTATGGGCGAAGCCCACGCCCAGGTTGCGCAGCACGGTGGAATCGGTCAGGTCGCGCTGCCAGCGCGAGATCGGCAGCTTGCTGGCCAGGTGCTGGAACAGCGCGTTGGCGATACCGAGGTTGCCTTCGGAGTTCTCGAAGTCGATCGGGTTGACCTTGTGCGGCATGGTCGAGGAGCCGATTTCGCCAGCGACTGTCTTCTGCTTGAAGTAGCCCAGCGAGATGTAGCCCCAGACGTCGCGGTCGAAGTCGATGAGGATGGTGTTGAAGCGCGCGATCGCATCGAACAGCTCGGCGATGTAGTCGTGCGGTTCGATCTGGGTGGTGTACGGGTTGAACTGCAGGCCCAGTTCGTCTTCGATGAAGGCGCGGGCGTTCTGCTCCCAGTCGATCTGCGAGTAGGCCGACAGGTGGGCGTTGTAGTTGCCCACGGCGCCGTTGATCTTGCCCAGCAGCGGCACGGCGGCGACCTGAGCGATCTGACGCTCCAGGCGGTAGACGACGTTGGCCAGCTCTTTGCCCAGGGTGGTCGGCGAGGCCGGCTGGCCGTGGGTGCGCGACAGCATCGGCACGTCGGCGTGAGCGTGGGCCAGGGCGCGGATGGCGTCGGCGATCTGGCGCATCAGCGGCAGCAGCACCTCGTCACGGCCGGCGCGCAGCATCAGGGCGTGGGACAGGTTGTTGATGTCCTCGCTGGTGCAGGCGAAGTGGATGAACTCGCTGACCTTGGCCAGCTCGGGCAGCTTGGCGGCCTGCTCCTTGAGGAGGTATTCGATCGCCTTGACGTCGTGGTTGGTGGTGCGCTCGATTTCTTTCACGCGCTCGGCGTGCTCGAGCTTGAAGTCGGTCGCCAGGCTGTCCAGCAGGGCGTTGGCTTCGGCGGAGAACGCCGGCACTTCGCCGATCTGCGGGTGGGCAGCCAGACGCTGCAACCAGCGCACTTCGACCAGGGCGCGGAAACGGATCAGGCCGAATTCGCTGAAGATGGGGCGCAAGGCCTGGGTTTTGCCGGCGTAACGGCCGTCTACAGGGGAAACCGCAGTGAGCGAAGAGAGCTGCATGGGGTGTTCTCGGACAGTCAGGCTTTTGGAAGGGCGCATATCATACATGAAAATTGCGCCTGGGTCGGGTGGCTGACCAAAGGTCGGCCGTCGAAACGCGTGTCGCGGTTCCTGTGGGAGCGCGCTTGCCCGCGAATGCGGCGGTGAATCCGGCATCGCATTCGCGGGCAAGCCCGCTCCTACAGGTCAGGAAGGCGCACGCATCATGTCGTACAGTTCATTGAGCAACTTGCGGCGGCTGAACACCAACTGCCAGCGATGCCCGCCCAACTGGCGCCACAGGCGGGCGGCGCGGATGCCTGCCAGCAGCAGGGCACGGATCTTCGAGGCGTTGCTGGCCTGCTGCAGGAAGCGCATGTCGCCGTGTACCTGGATGCGCTGACGCAGGGTGCTCAGGGTGTCCTGGTACAAGGCTCCGCTGGAAGCGATGACATTTTCGTGAACCAGGCCGAAATGATCGGCTTGCGACTGGATCTGCGGCAGGCGATTGCCGATGGTGTCGAGCAGGTCGCCACGCTTGGCCAGCTGGCGCTCCAGACCCAGCATGGACAGTGCGTAGCGCAGCGGCTCGCGTTGCAGGCTGCTGGGGTCGCGCTCCAGGGCGCCGACCAGTGCACGGTAGCCGTCGCGCAGGTTCAGGTCGTCGCCGCCGAACACTTCCAGGGTGTTGTTCGGGTCGCGTACCAGCAGGCTGCCGAGCATGCAGCCGATATTGGCTTCGCTGGCCTGCCCGGTGCGGGCGATACGATCGACCAGCACCGCGGCCTGGAACACGCCACCAAGGGCGATCAGTTGCTCCTGCAGATTGCTCATGCGCGTGGGCTCCACGGCTCGGCGCTCTCGATCACGCCGCCGCCCAGGCACACTTCGCCGTCATAGAACACTACGGATTGACCCGGCGTCACAGCGCGTTGTGGCTCGTCGAACACTGCGCGGTAGCCGTTCGCGGTGCGTTCCAGGGTGCAGTGCTGGTCGCTCTGGCGGTAGCGCACCTTGGCGGTGAGTCGGCGTGGGCTGCTCAGGTCGACTGGGTTGACCCAGAAGATGTCCGAGGCGAGCAGGGCGCGGGAGAACAGCCAAGGATGTTCGTTGCCCTGGCCCACCACCAGCACATTGCGCGCCAGGTCTTTTTCCAGCACGTACCAGGGTTCGTCGCCGGCGTCTTTCAGGCCGCCAATGCCCAGGCCCTGGCGCTGGCCGATGGTGTGGTACATCAGGCCGTGGTGCTGGCCGATCACTTCGCCGTCGGTGGTCTGGATCTCGCCGGGTTGGGCGGGCAGGTACTGCTTGAGGAAGTCGCTGAAGCGGCGCTCGCCGATGAAGCAGATGCCGGTGGAGTCTTTCTTCTTCGCCGTGGCCAGGCCGTTTTTCTCGGCGATGGCGCGTACCTCGGGCTTTTCCAGCTCGCCAACGGGGAACAGGGTGCGGGCGATTTCCGCGCCGCCCACGGCATGCAGGAAGTAGCTCTGGTCCTTGTTCGGGTCCAGGCCTTTGAGCAGTTCGGTCAGCTCGCCGGTATCACGGCGGCGTACGTAGTGGCCGGTGGCAATCAGGTCGGCACCCAACGACAGGGCGTAGTCCAGGAAGGCCTTGAACTTGATTTCGCGGTTGCAGAGGATGTCCGGGTTGGGGGTACGGCCGGCTTTGTACTCTTCGAGGAAGTGCTCGAACACGTTGTCCCAGTACTCGGCAGCGAAGTTGGCGGTGTGCAGCTTGATGCCGATGCGATCGCACACGGCCTGGGCATCGGCCAGGTCTTCGCGGGCGGTGCAGTACTCGGTGCCGTCGTCCTCCTCCCAGTTCTTCATGAACAGACCTTCCACCTGGTAGCCCTGCTCCATGAGCAGAAGGGCGGAGACGGAAGAGTCCACGCCGCCGGACATGCCGACGATGACGCGGGTCCTGGAGGGGTCTTTGGGTGCTGGGCTGGTCATGGCTACCGATGTGTATCTGGGGGAAAAATTCCGATTCTATCAGGACGGCGCATCCGCGTCAGTCGCGCAGCAGCGAGAGGCTGTGCAGCGGGCCTGCCAGATAGTCGTCAAGGCAGCGTGGCACCAGCTCGCTGCGCCAGCGTGCGGGATCGGCCAGCAGCTCGTCGCGGGTCAGCCACAGGGCGCGGGTGATGTCGCTGTCCAGGGCACGCTTGGGGTGGTGGCGCAGGGGGCGGGCGGCGAAGCAGATACGCTGATAGGTCACGCCGTTGCTCGGCGCAGTGTAGAGGTAGATGCCGACCACGCCGGTCAATTCGACCTCCCAGGCGGTTTCCTCGAGGGTTTCGCGCAGGGCAGCCTGGGGCAGCGTCTCGTTGGCCTCGAGATGGCCGGCGGGCTGGTTGAACACGTGCTGGCCGGCCTTGAACTCTTCGACGAAGAGGAACTTGCCGTCCTGTTCGACGATGGTGGCGACAGTGATGTGAGGTTGCCAGGTCATGAACAGCTCCATAAGGCTGGTACGGACCCTGTAGGAGCGGGTTCCCGTAGGCCGCCAGATATCGTTTATCCAGAAAGCACAAACCCCGGTGCGTGGCCGGGGTTTGTGCTGTTACTTCAAGCGAACCTTACAGGGCGGCGATGGCGCTGTTCAGGGTCTGGCTTGGGCGCATCACCTTGGCGGTCAGCTCGGCATCGGGGGCGTAGTAGCCACCGATGTCGGCCGGCTTGCCCTGGACGGCGTTGAGCTCGGCGACGATGGTCGCTTCGTTCTCGGTCAGGGTCTTGGCCAGTGGGGCGAAGCGTGCCTGCAGGGCAGCGTCGTCGCTCTGGGCAGCCAGGGCCTGGGCCCAGTAAAGGGTCAGGTAGAAGTGGCTGCCGCGGTTGTCGATACCGCCGACCTTGCGCGAAGGCGACTTGTTGGTGTCGAGGAACTTGCCGGTGGCCTGGTCCAGGGTGTTGGCCAGGACCTTGGCGCGTGGGTTGTCGTAGGTGTTGCCCAAGTGCTCGAGCGAGGCGGCCAGGGCCAGGAATTCACCCAGCGAGTCCCAACGCAGGAAGTTCTCTTCGACCAACTGTTGCACGTGCTTGGGTGCCGAACCGCCGGCGCCGGTCTCGAACAGGCCGCCGCCGTTCATCAGCGGCACGATCGACAGCATCTTGGCGCTGGTGCCCAGTTCCATGATCGGGAACAGGTCGGTGAGGTAGTCGCGCAGCACGTTGCCGGTCACCGAGATGGTGTCCTTGCCTTCGCGGATGCGAGCCAGGGAGAACTTGATGGCGTCGACCGGGGCCAGGACGCGGATGTCCAGGCCAGTGGTGTCGTGGTCCTTCAGGTACTTCTGGACCTTCTCGATCATCACACCGTCGTGGGCACGAGCCGGGTCCAGCCAGAACACCGCCGGAGTGTTGCTCAGGCGGGCGCGGTTGACAGCCAGTTTCACCCAATCCTGGATCGGTGCGTCCTTGGTCTGGCACATGCGGAAGATGTCACCGGCTTCGACGCTCTGTTCCAGAACGACGTTGCCCTTGCCATCGACCACGCGCACGACGCCGTCGGCCTTGATCTGGAAGGTCTTGTCGTGGGAGCCGTACTCTTCGGCTTTCTGCGCCATCAGGCCAACGTTCGGCACGCTGCCCATGGTGGTCGGATCGAAGGCGCCGTTTTTCTTGCAGTCTTCGATGGTGGCCTGGTAGATGCCGGCGTAGCAGCGGTCCGGGATGATCGCCTTGGCATCTTGCAGCTCGCCTGCGGTGTTCCACATCTTGCCCGAGTCGCGGATCATCGCTGGCATCGAGGCGTCGACGATGACGTCGCTCGGTACGTGCAGGTTGGTGATGCCCTTGTCGGAGTTGACCATGGCCAGGGCTGGACGCTCGGCGTACAGGGCCTGGATGTCGGCTTCGATCTCGGCCTGCTTGTCGGCTGGCAGGTCCTTGATGCGGGCGTACAGGTCGCCGATGCCGTTGTTGGCGTTGAAGCCCACTTCGGCCAGCGCAGCCGCGTGCTTGGTCAGCACGTCGTTGTAGAACTCTTCGACGATGACGCCGAACATGATCGGGTCGGAAACCTTCATCATGGTGGCTTTCAGGTGCACCGACAGCAGTACGCCAGAAGCCTTGGCATCGGCGATCTGCTCGGCGATGAAGGCTTTCAGGGCCTTGCGGCTCAGGGTGGCGCAGTCGATGACTTCGGCGGCCTTGACGGCGGTTTTCTCTTTCAGGACGGTGGTGGAACCGTCCTTGGCGACCAGTTCGATGCGCAGGCTGTCGTCAGCCTCGATCAGTGCGGCTTTCTCGCTGCCGTAGAAGTCGCCCTGGGTCATGTGGGCAACGTGCGACTTGGAGTCGGCGGCCCAGGCACCCATCTTGTGCGGGTGCTTGCGTGCGTAGTTCTTGACCGACAGCGGTGCACGACGGTCGGAGTTGCCTTCGCGCAGTACCGGGTTCACGGCGCTGCCCTTGATGCGGTCGTAGCGCGCGCGGGACTCTTTCTCTTCTGCGGTGGCCGGCTCGTCGGCGTAGTCGGGGATGTTGAAGCCCTTGGCCTGCAGTTCCTTGATCGCCGCCTTCAGCTGTGGAACCGAAGCGGAGATGTTCGGCAGCTTGATGATGTTGGCTTCAGGGGTAGTGGCCAGCTGACCCAGTTCCGCCAGGTGATCGCCTACCTGCTTCTCTGCGCCCAGTTGCTCCGGGAACGCCGCGAGGATACGGCCAGCCAGGGAAATGTCGCGGGTTTCGACAGCGATGTCAGCCGAAGCGGTGAAGGCTTCGATGATCGGCAGCAGCGAGTAGGTGGCGAGGGCGGGGGCTTCGTCGGTGAAGGTGTAGATGATCTTGGAACGGGTGGGCATGCGGGTTAACTCTCTATGTGCTGAGCGTACTCGAGTCTCGAGGTGCGCAGGGTAGGCGCTTCGCCCTGGCGACGCCATGAGCGGATGGTCGAGAGGCTGCGAGCGGTGATGGTGGATGCATCAGTCGAGCGTCAAATGCTGGGATGCGGTAACAGCCCAGGCTTTCTGGCCTTTCCTGGCCGAGGGCGAGCCGCATTTTCCAAGGGTTCGCCCCGATGACCCTGCGGTCAGGGCCGGAGTATATCAAACCCTTTGGGCTAATCAGCAAGGCGAAGTGATATCGACGCCTTTATAAGACCAAAGATGTACGGGCAATGTGGCGTGATGCCGCAGGTGCCGGGGCTGTCCGGCTTGCAGGTCGGCGGATGTGGTTTAGGCTGATTGGATCGCATGATGTCCAACCACACCCGACAGCGGAGTAGTGCAAGCATGGGATACCAGAAAATCAAGGTTCCGACGGATGGCGCCAAGATCACCGTCAATGCAGACCATTCGCTCAACGTTCCCGATAACCCGATCATCCCCTACATCGAGGGCGACGGCATCGGTGTCGATGTCTCTCCGGTCATGATCAAGGTGGTGGATGCCGCCGTGCAGAAGGCCTATGGCGGCAAGCGCAAGATCGCCTGGATGGAGGTGTACGCCGGCGAGAAGGCCACTCAGGTCTATGACCAGGATACCTGGCTGCCCCAGGAAACCCTCGATGCGGTGCGCGACTACGTGGTGTCGATCAAGGGGCCACTGACCACGCCGGTTGGCGGCGGTATCCGCTCGCTGAACGTCGCCCTGCGCCAGCAGCTCGACCTGTACGTCTGCCTGCGCCCGGTGCTGTGGTTCCAGGGCGTGCCCAGCCCGGTGAAGAAGCCTGGCGATGTCGACATGGTGATCTTTCGCGAGAACTCCGAGGATATCTACGCCGGTATCGAGTGGAAGGCCGGCTCGCCGGAGGCGAACAAGGTGATCAAGTTCCTGAAGGAGGAAATGGGCGTCACCAAGATCCGTTTCGACCAGGACTGCGGCATCGGGGTCAAGCCGGTCTCCCGCGAAGGCACCAAGCGCCTGGTGCGCAAGGCCCTGCAGTACGTGGTGGACAACGATCGCGAGTCGCTGACCCTGGTGCACAAGGGCAACATCATGAAATTCACCGAGGGTGCGTTCAAGGACTGGGGCTACGAAGTGGCGAAGGACGAGTTCGGCGCCGAGCTGCTCGATGGCGGCCCGTGGATGAAGTTCCGCAATCCGAAGACGGGGCGCGAGGTCATCGTCAAGGACGCCATTGCCGATGCCATGCTCCAGCAGATCCTGCTGCGCCCGGCCGAGTATGACGTGATCGCCACGCTCAACCTCAATGGCGACTACCTGTCCGACGCGCTGGCGGCGGAGGTGGGCGGCATCGGCATTGCGCCGGGTGCGAACCTTTCCGATACCGTGGCGATGTTCGAGGCGACCCACGGGACGGCGCCCAAGTATGCCGGGCAGGACAAGGTCAATCCGGGGTCGGTGATCCTGTCTGCCGAAATGATGCTGCGGCACATGGGCTGGACCGAAGCGGCCGACTTGATCATCAAGGGCACCAACGGCGCAATCGCCGCCAAGACCGTGACCTACGACTTCGAGCGCCTGATGGACGGCGCCAGGCTGGTGAGCAGCTCGGGTTTCGGTGATGAGATGATCAAGCACATGTGAGGTAACAAAAAAAACCGGCCGCTCCTTTTATAAAGAAGCGGCCGGGTTTTTCGTATACGGCAGAAGGTAAGGGGTCAGGCCTCGGCTGTCCGGCTCGCTTGAGGGCTGTCAGCTGTGGCGCCGGCGTTTTTGATATTGACCGCGTGCAGTCCCTTGGGGCCTTGGACGATGTCGAAGGATACGCTCTGGCCGGCCTTCAATGTCTTGTAGCCGTCCATCTGGATCGCCGAGTAGTGGGCGAACAGATCGTCTGTCTTGCCCTCTTCGTTGATGAACCCATAGCCCTTGGCATTGTTGAACCACTTGACTTTACCGCTTGCCATCCCTACGTCCCTCTGCAAAGGACTCCATCACTGGAGTATCATCCACTTCATCCGCATACGAACCGTGCGAAAAATCTGGTTGACTGCGCGGATCTTTATAGACCACGGTGGGTTCTTATTGGTTGTAACACCGTTTTGCCGATAGTCAAGGTCATGCGGCGGCCGCTCCTGCGGTGACTGCGCGGTCAATCCATTACCCTAACCTGTCGATATGATGAAATTCTTTCCATGCATGCACTCAGGCAGATTCGACTAACATTCAATCAGGATCATCCGAAGTCCGATGAGGACGACGGTGCAGGTCTGGCAGTGCAGGAAGCCAAGCCGATCCTGCAGGCGCCACCGATGTACAAGGTGGTTTTGTTCAACGATGACTACACACCGATGGATTTCGTCGTCGAAGTGCTCGAGACGTTCTTTAGTCTGAACCGCGAGCTGGCGACCAAGATCATGCTGACCGTCCATACCGAAGGGCGGGCAGTGTGCGGATTGTTTACCCGGGACATCGCCGAGACCAAGGCCATGCAGGTCAATCAATACGCAAGAGAAAGCCAGCATCCGCTACTCTGTGAAATCGAGAAGGACGGTTAATCGCCGACCACTTGGGTATGAGGTGAAGCTATGTTAAACCGCGAGCTCGAAGTCACCCTCAATCTGGCCTTCAAGGAGGCCCGTTCGAAGCGTCATGAATTCATGACCGTCGAACACCTGTTGCTGGCACTCCTTGACAATGAGGCCGCCGCGACCGTTCTGCGCGCCTGTGGCGCCAATCTCGACAAGCTCAAGCATGACCTGCAGGAGTTCATCGATTCGACCACGCCACTGATTCCCGTCCACGACGAGGACCGCGAAACCCAGCCTACGCTCGGTTTCCAGCGTGTGCTGCAGCGCGCCGTTTTCCACGTGCAAAGCTCCGGCAAGCGTGAAGTGACCGGCGCCAATGTGCTGGTGGCGATCTTCAGCGAACAGGAAAGCCAGGCCGTGTTCCTGCTCAAGCAGCAGAGCGTGGCGCGCATCGATGTGGTCAACTACATCGCCCATGGCATCTCCAAGGTGCCGGGGCACGGTCCGCATACCGACAGCGACCAGGAAATGCAGGATGAGGAAGGGGGCGAGGCGTCCTCGTCCAGCAACCCGCTGGACGCCTATGCCAGCAACCTCAATGAACTGGCCCGTGCCGGTCGTATCGATCCGTTGGTGGGGCGTGAGCAGGAGGTCGAGCGCGTCGCGCAGATCCTGGCCCGCCGTCGCAAGAACAACCCGCTTCTGGTCGGTGAGGCGGGTGTCGGCAAGACTGCCATCGCCGAAGGCCTGGCCAAGCGCATCGTCGATGGCCAGGTGCCCGACCTGTTGGCACAGAGCGTTGTCTACTCGCTCGACCTGGGTGCCCTGCTGGCCGGCACCAAGTACCGCGGCGATTTCGAGAAGCGCTTCAAGGCGCTGCTGGGTGAGCTGCGCAAGCGGCCGCAGGCGATCCTGTTCATCGACGAGATTCACACCATCATTGGTGCCGGCGCGGCATCCGGTGGGGTGATGGATGCGTCCAACCTGCTCAAGCCGTTGCTGTCCTCCGGAGATATCCGCTGCATCGGTTCGACCACCTTCCAGGAGTTCCGTGGCATCTTCGAGAAGGACCGTGCCCTGGCGCGGCGTTTCCAGAAGGTCGATGTCAGCGAGCCGTCGGTGGAAGATACCGTGGGTATCCTGCGCGGCCTGAAGGGGCGTTTCGAAAGCCACCACAATATCGAGTACAGCGATGAGGCCCTGCGTGCAGCTGCGGAGTTGGCTGCCCGCTACATCAACGATCGGCACATGCCGGACAAAGCCATCGACGTGATCGACGAGGCGGGTGCCTATCAGCGCCTGCAGCCGGAAGCCAGCCGGGTCAAGCGCATTGAGGTGCCGCAGGTCGAGGACATCGTCGCCAAGATCGCGCGGATTCCGCCGAAGCACGTCACCAGTTCCGACAAGGAACTGCTGCGCAACCTGGAGCGTGACCTCAAGCTGACCGTGTTCGGCCAGGATGCGGCGATCGACTCGCTGTCCACCGCCATCAAACTGTCGCGTGCAGGCCTGAAGGCACCGGACAAGCCAGTTGGTTCGTTCCTGTTCGCAGGGCCTACCGGTGTCGGCAAGACCGAGGCTGCGCGTCAGTTGGCCAAGGCGCTTGGGGTGGAGCTTGTGCGCTTCGACATGTCCGAGTATATGGAGCGCCACACCGTGTCGCGACTGATCGGCGCGCCGCCCGGCTATGTCGGTTTCGACCAGGGCGGTCTGCTGACCGAGGCGATTACCAAGCAACCACACTGCGTGCTGCTGCTCGATGAAATCGAGAAGGCCCACCCTGAAGTCTTCAACCTGCTGCTGCAGGTGATGGACCACGGTACGCTGACCGACAACAACGGGCGCAAGGCAGACTTCCGCAATGTGATCCTGATCATGACCACCAACGCGGGTGCCGAAACCGCGGCGCGAGCCTCGATCGGCTTCACCCAGCAGGACCACACGTCCGATGCCATGGAAGTCATCCGCAAGAGCTTCACGCCGGAGTTCCGCAACCGTCTGGACACTATCATCCAGTTCGGCCGCCTGAGCCACGAGACGATCAAGAGTATCGTCGACAAGTTCCTCATCGAACTGCAGGCTCAGCTGGAAGACAAGCGCGTGTTGCTGGAGGTCAGTGACGAGGCGCGCGGCTGGCTGGCCGTCAAGGGCTACGACGTGCAGATGGGGGCGCGACCGATGGCGCGACTCATCCAGGACAAGATCAAGCGGCCTCTGGCCGAAGAGATCCTGTTCGGCGAGTTGTCCGAGCACGGTGGCGTGGTGCATGTCGAGTTGCGTGACGGTGAACTGGTCTTCGACTTCGAGACCACGGCCGAGGTTGCGTGACAGCTGTGCCTGCGCAGGCAGCTGCCTTGTTCAAAATTCAAAGGCTGGCCCAATCCCTGTGGGAGCGGGCTTGTCCCGCGAACACGGGCGTAGCCCGTGCCAGGCAGCTCGGTGTCTTTTTCGCAGGCGGGCACGCTCCTGCAGCCCTGTGAAGCCGCTCCTTGCGATTGCGCAGATACAAAAAAGCCCGGCACATTGGCCGGGCTTTTTCATGGCTGGAGCTTAGCGCGCACGGTAAGTGATGCGGCCCTTGCTCAGGTCGTACGGCGTCAGTTCGACGCGGACCTTGTCGCCAGTGAGAATGCGGATGTAGTTCTTGCGCATCTTGCCGGAGATGTGCGCGGTAACGACGTGCCCGTTTTCCAACTCCACGCGGAACATGGTGTTGGGCAGGGTGTCGACGACAGTGCCTTCCATTTCGAAGCTGTCTTCTTTCGACATGCAGTAAAGCCCTCGGTATCCAGAGATGGCCCGACGCACGACTGCACCGGGCAAAAAAGTGGCGTGGATTATGCCCGAAAACTGTGTTTCAAGCCAATGCTTTCAGTTGAGGCTGACCCAACGCTGGTTGATCAGCAATTCGATGGGGCGATACTGGGTCTTGTAGTTCATCTTCTTGCAGTTCTTGATCCAGTAGCCCAGGTAGACCGCCTCGAGATTCTGCCGCAGTGCCTCGGTGATTTGCCAGAGAATGGCAAAGCGCCCCAGGCTGCGACGTTCTTCATCGGGCTCGTAGAAGGTGTAGACCGCCGAAAGGCCGTTAGGCAGCAGGTCGCACACGGCGATCGCCAGCAGGCGGCCTTCGAGGCGGAACTCGTAGAACCAGCAGAATGGCAGGTCGCGCACCAGAAAGGTGGAGAACTGGTCGCGGCTGGGCGGGTACATGTCGCCATCCGAGTGGCGCTGTTCGATGTAGCGTCGATACAGGTCGAAGTACTCTTCCTTGAACGCCGGGCGCGCAGCAGTGACGGTGAGGTCGGCGTTGCGCTTGAGGATGCGCCGCTGCTGGCGGTTAGGGATGAAGCGTGCTGCAGGGATGCGAGCCGGTACGCAGGCATTGCAATTCTGGCAGTGCGGGCGGTAGAGATGATCGCCGCTGCGACGAAAACCCATTTCCGAAAGGTCGGCGTACACATGTACGTCCATCGGCTGGCTAGGGTCCAGGAACAGCGTGGTCGCCTGCTCCTCCGGCAGATAGCTGCAGGAGTGAGGTTGAGTGGCATAGAACTTCAACCGCGCCAACTCTGTCATGATTGACCCCCCGGCAAGACGTTGTCTTAAGTGTATGCCAGCAATGGGAACTCGCCTAGCGAACCCAGGTTGCCTTGCAGGGCTGGTCGAGGTGGCGCGCGAGGTAGCGGGCGAACTCGGCGCGGCTGATGGCACGGGCGCCGAGGCTGTGCAGATGGTTGGTCGGCATCTGGCAGTCGATCAGGGCAAAGCCAGCCTGGCGCAGGTGCTCGACCAGGGTGGCGAAGCCGACCTTCGAAGCGTTGTCGGCGCGACTGAACATGGACTCTCCGAAGAACAGCTGGCCCATGGCCAGGCCATACAGGCCGCCGACCAGCTCGCCATCCTGGCGCACCTCCACCGAATGGGCGATGCCGCGTCGATGCAATTCACAGTAGGCGGCCCGCATGCTGTCGGTAATCCAGGTGCCGTCAGCATAGTCGCGGGGTGCGGCGCAAGCGGCGATGACCCGTTCGAAGTCGCTGTCGAAAGTGACCTGGTAGCGGCCCTGGCGTATGAGCTTGGCCAGTGAGCGCGAAACGTGCAGCTCGTCCGGGAACAGCACGGTGCGCGGATCCGGTGACCACCAGAGGATGGGCTGGCCGTCCTGATACCAGGGGAAGCAGCCATGGCGATAGGCCTGGACCAGGCGCTCGGGCGTCAGGTCGCCACCGGCGGCGAGCAGGCCGTTGGGCTCGTGCAGGGCTTTTTCCAGGGGCGGGAAGGTGAGCGAGTCGCGGGTCAGCCAGGTGAGCATGGTCTTTCGGCGGTGGGGGAGGGGAGCGGGCAGCATGGCGGCTGCAAGAAGTGTGGTCAACGTCTGGTCTTGTGCTGCCTGGGGGAGGTTGCCGGCGGCCAGGGTTGGTCCCTGCCCGTCATGCGTGGTTTTGGCGCAGCGTTTGAGGCGGTTTCCTACGCATTAGTGAGCCATCCGGCACCAACCCGGACATTTGCTGTCATACCTGTGCAAAAATACAGCATAAGCCTTTGTCACAGAACAAAATGCATGCTCAAATTGCACCCATGGAAATCGGCCCTCTGTTCATGTGCCATGCGGCGTGCCGCCATGGCGGCGGGCGGGCAGTAATGATAAAAGTAGTGGTTCGTCGGCCAGTCATCGGCTCGATCACTATTTAACGCGCAGCGAGCGCAGGAATAGACGCGTTTTGAAGAAATCCACCGCAACCCCGACCCCTTTGCCCGTGCCGTTGTGGCGCCAGCAGTTGCATTACCGCCTCAAGGAGGGCGCGCTGATCGCCGTCGGTGCCCTGTGCCTGTATCTGTGGATGGCGCTGCTGACCTACGACACCTCCGACCCAAGCTTCAGCCACACCAGCAACGTCGACCAGGTGCAGAATGCTGCCGGTCGCGCCGGTGCCTTCTTCGCCGACATCCTGTTCATGGTGCTCGGCTACTTCGCCTACATTTTCCCGTTGCTGCTGGCAATCAAGACCTGGCAGATCTTTCGCGAGCGCCACCAGCCCTGGCAGTGGAGCGGCTGGTTGTTCTCCTGGCGCCTGATCGGCCTGGTATTCTTGGTGTTGTCGGGCGCGGCGCTGGCGCATATCCATTTCCACCCTCCCGCGAGCATGCCGTTCTCCGCTGGCGGCGCCCTGGGTGAAAGCCTGGGCGACCTGGCGCGCAACCTGCTGAACGTGCAGGGCAGCACGCTGATGTTCATCGCCCTGTTCCTGTTCGGCCTGACCGTGTTCACCGACCTTTCGTGGTTCAAGGTCATGGACCTCACCGGCAAGATCACCCTCGACCTGTTCGAACTGGTGCAAGGTGCGGCCAACCGCTGGTGGGAGGCGCGCAACGAGCGCAAACGCCTGGTGGCGCAACTGCGCGAGGTAGATGACCAGGTCGATGAAGTGGTCGCCCCTGTGGTTACGGACAAGCGCGAGCAGGTCAAGGCCCGCGAGCGCATCATCGAGCGCGACGAGGCCCTGACCAAGCATGTGGCCCAGCGCGAGCAACAGCCGGCGCCAGTGATCAATATCCCGGCCCCGGTCAAGGCGCCCGAACCGAGCAAGCGGGTGATGAAGGAGAAGCAGGCACCGTTGTTCGTCGACAGCGCCGTGGAAGGCACGCTGCCGTCGATCTCCATTCTCGACCCGGCCGAGCAGAAGAAAATCGAGTATTCGCCTGAGTCGCTGGCCGGCGTCGGTCATCTACTGGAAATCAAGCTGAAGGAGTTCGGTGTCGAGGTGTCGGTGGACTCCATCCATCCGGGCCCGGTGATTACTCGTTATGAAATCCAGCCGGCTGCAGGTGTCAAGGTCAGCCGCATCGCCAACCTGGCGAAGGACCTGGCGCGTTCGCTGGCAGTGACCAGCGTGCGGGTGGTCGAGGTGATTCCCGGCAAGACCACCGTGGGCATCGAGATTCCCAACGAGAACCGTCAGATGGTGAGGTTCTCCGAGGTCCTGTCCTCGTCTCAATACGACGAAGCCAAGTCGCCGGTAGCCCTGGCGCTGGGGCATGACATCGGCGGCAAGCCCGTGATCACCGATCTGGCCAAGATGCCGCACTTGCTGGTGGCCGGTACTACCGGTTCCGGTAAATCGGTGGGTGTGAACGCGATGATCCTGTCGATCCTGTTCAAGTCCGGCCCCGAAGATGCGCGGCTGATCATGATCGACCCGAAGATGCTCGAACTGTCGATCTACGAAGGCATTCCGCACCTGCTGTGCCCGGTGGTCACCGACATGAAGGACGCCGCCAACGCCCTGCGCTGGAGCGTCGCCGAGATGGAGCGCCGCTACAAGCTGATGGCCGCCATGGGCGTGCGTAACCTGGCGGGCTTCAACCGCAAGATCAAGGATGCCCAGGAAGCGGGCGAGGTTATCCACGATCCGCTGTACCGCCGCGAGAGCATGGAAGACGAGCCGCCGACGCTGAAAACCCTGCCGACCATCGTGGTCATCGTCGACGAGTTCGCCGACATGATGATGATCGTCGGCAAGAAGGTCGAAGAGCTGATCGCCCGAATCGCCCAAAAGGCGCGGGCGGCGGGTATTCACCTGATTCTCGCTACCCAGCGTCCATCGGTCGATGTGATCACCGGTCTGATCAAGGCCAACATTCCTACCCGCATGGCGTTCCAGGTGTCGAGCAAGATCGACTCGCGGACCATCATCGACCAGGGCGGTGCCGAACAGTTGCTCGGCCACGGTGACATGCTCTACATGCCACCGGGTACCAGCCTGCCGATCCGGGTCCATGGTGCGTTCGTATCCGACGATGAAGTGCACCGTGTGGTCGAAGCCTGGAAGCTGCGGGGGGCGCCGGACTACAACGACGACATCCTCAACGGCGTCGAAGAGGCTGGCAGCGGCTTCGAAGGTGGT
Organism: Pseudomonas sp. RW10S2; assembly: GCF_014268985.1. Classification (NCBI taxonomy): domain Bacteria; kingdom Pseudomonadati; phylum Pseudomonadota; class Gammaproteobacteria; order Pseudomonadales; family Pseudomonadaceae; genus Pseudomonas; species Pseudomonas sp. RW10S2. The sequence continues at coordinate 29,159 of NZ_JABWRO010000013.1, forward strand.
GGCGGCGGTGGCGATGGCGACGATGCGGAAACCGACGCCCTGTACGATGAAGCGGTGCAGTTCGTGCTTGAAAGCCGTCGTGCATCGATTTCAGCGGTACAGCGCAAGCTCAAGATCGGCTACAACCGTGCCGCGCGGATGATCGAGGCGATGGAGATGGCCGGTGTGGTCACTCCGATGAACAGCAACGGCTCGCGGGAAGTGATTGCCCCAGGTGGCCCGCGCGATTGATGATCACTTTGTCGGGCGCCAACGACGGCGTCCGGCCTATTCACTGCTCAATGAGGATTCCCATGCGCGCGATTCGCATGCTGTTGGTTTCTGCCCTGACCCTGGGCTCGGTTACCGCTTATGCCGGTGAGCAAGATGTACAGCGCCTGACCCAGTTGCTGGAAAAGTCCCAGACCATCGAGGCCAACTTCTCTCAGTTGACTCTGGATGCCAGCGGCACCAGCTTGCAGGAAACGACCGGCAAGATGACGGTCAAGCGCCCGGGGCTGTTCTACTGGCACACCGATGCGCCGCAAGAGCAGGTGGTGGTGTCCGATGGCCAGAAAGTCACCCTGTGGGACCCGGATCTGGAACAGGCCACGGTCAAGAAGCTTGATGTGCGTTTGAGCCAGACCCCGGCGTTGCTGCTGTCCGGCGATGTCTCCAAGATCAGCCAGAGCTTCGACATCGCGTCGAAGGAGCAGGGCGAGGTCATGGACTTCACCCTCAAGCCCAAGACCAAGGACACGCTGTTCGACTCCCTGCGCATCTCGTTCCGCAAAGGGCTGATCAATGACATGCAACTGATCGACAGCGTCGGTCAGCGTACCAACATCCTGTTCAACGGGGTCAAGGCCAACCAGGCTGTCCCGGCGAGCACGTTCCAGTTCAAGATCCCGGAAGGCGCCGACGTCATCCAGGAGTAACGCGAGGCATCATGGACCTGTTTCGAAGCGAACCCGTTGCCCAGCCTCTGGCTGCTCGCCTGCGTCCGTCCAACCTGGATGAGTACGTGGGCCAGGAGCACTTGCTGGCGCGTGGCAAGCCGCTGCGTGAAGCGCTGGAGCAGGGTGCGCTGCACTCGATGATCTTCTGGGGGCCGCCGGGAGTTGGCAAAACCACGCTGGCCCGGCTGCTTGCGCAGTTCTGCGATGCGCATTTCGAAACGGTCTCGGCGGTGCTGGCGGGGGTCAAGGAAATCCGCCAGGCCGTCGAGGTGGCCAAGCAGCAGGCCGGCCAGTATGGCCGGCGCACCATCCTGTTCGTCGATGAAGTGCACCGCTTCAACAAGTCCCAGCAGGATGCCTTTCTACCCTACGTCGAAGACGGCACCTTGCTGTTCATCGGCGCCACCACCGAAAACCCTTCGTTCGAACTCAACAACGCCTTGCTGTCACGGGCTCGGGTCTATGTACTCAAGAGCCTGGACGAAGCGGCCCTGCGCAAGTTGGTCAACCGTGCGCTGACCGAAGAGCGTGGGCTGGGCAAGCGCAAACTGCGGGTCGGCGATGAGGCGTTCAAGATGCTCATGGCCGCTGCCGATGGCGATGGTCGGCGCATGCTCAACTTCCTCGAGAACGCTTCCGACCTTGCCGAGGATGGCAGCGAAATCGACGTGCAGATGCTGCAAAGCCTGCTTGGCGACAGCCGCCGCCGCTTCGACAAGGGCGGCGAGGCGTTCTATGACCAGATATCGGCGCTGCACAAGTCGGTGCGCGGCTCCAACCCCGACGGCGCGCTGTATTGGTTCGCGCGCATGCTCGACGGCGGTTGCGATCCTTTGTACATCGCCCGCCGCGTGGTGCGCATGGCCAGCGAGGACATCGGCAACGCCGACCCCCGCGCACTGAGCCTGTGCCTGGCGGCCTGGGATGTCCAGGAGCGCCTGGGCAGCCCCGAGGGCGAGCTGGCAGTGGCGCAGGCCATCACCTACCTGGCCTGCGCACCCAAGAGCAACGCTGTCTACATGGGCTTCAAGACCGCCCTGCGCGAGGCCGCCGAGCACGGCTCGCTCGAAGTGCCACTGCACCTGCGCAACGCACCGACCAAGCTGATGAAGCAACTGGGCTATGGCGACGAATACCGCTACGCCCACGATGAGCCAGACGCCTACGCTGCGGGCGAAGACTATTTCCCCGACGAGCTCGAGCCACGCCCCTATTACCAGCCAGTGCCACGAGGCCTGGAATTGAAGATTGGCGAGAAACTGCGCCACCTTGCCGAGCTGGACCGCAACAGCCCTCGTCAACGGAGAAAAACGTGATTGCTCTGATCGCCTCGGTGAGCGCCGCCGGTATTGCTGGCACCTTGCTTCGCTTTGCTGCGGGCAACTGGGTCAATGCCCACTGGCCACGACACTTCTATCTCGCTACGCTTGCGGTCAATCTGGTGGGCTGCCTGATCATCGGTGTGCTGTACGGCCTGTTTCTCAACAAGCCCGGCGTGCCGATCGAGGTGCGTGCGGGGCTGATCGTCGGCTTCGTCGGCGGGCTGACCACCTTTTCGTCCTTTTCACTGGATACCGTGCGCCTGCTCGAAAGCGGACAGGCGCCCCTGGCCTTCGGCTATGCCGCCGCCAGCGTGCTGGGCGGGCTGCTCGCCACCTGGGCCGGCCTGGCCCTGACCCGAATCTGAACCAACACCTAAAACACAACGAGAGAACGATATGCTCGATTCCAAACTGTTACGCGGCCAACTTCAGGAAGTGGCGGATCGCCTGGCCTCCCGTGGCTTCAGCCTGGATGTCGCGCGCATCGAATCACTGGAAGAGCGCCGCAAGTCGGTGCAGACCCGCACCGAGCAGCTGCAGGCCGAGCGTAATGCCCGTTCCAAATCCATCGGCCAGGCCAAGGCCAAGGGCGAAGACATCGCCCCGCTGATGGCGGATGTCGAGCGCATGGCCAACGAGCTTGCAGCCGGCAAGACCGAGCTGGACGAGATCCAGGCCGAGCTCGACGGCATCCTGCTGACCATCCCCAACCTGCCGGACGCCAGCGTGCCGGTCGGCGCCAGCGAAGACGACAATGTCGAAGTGCGCCGCTGGGGCACGCCGCAGGCCTTCGACTTCGAGATCAAGGACCACGTTGCCCTGGGTGAAGTCAGTGGTGGCCTGGACTTCGAGGCTGCGGCCAAGCTGTCCGGCGCTCGCTTTGCCGTGCTGCGTGGGCCGATTGCCCGCCTGCACCGCGCCCTGGCGCAGTTTATGATCAACCTGCACACCGGCGAGCACGGCTACGAGGAGCACTACACCCCTTACCTGGTACAGGCCCCGGCCCTGCAGGGCACCGGCCAGTTGCCGAAATTCGAGGAAGACCTGTTCAAGATCACCCGCGAAGGCGAGGCCGACTTCTACCTGATCCCGACCGCCGAAGTGTCGCTGACCAACCTGGTAGCGGGCGAGATCCTCGACGCCAAGCAGCTGCCACTGAAACTGGTGGCCCACACCCCGTGCTTCCGCAGCGAAGCGGGCGCATCGGGTCGTGACACCCGCGGCATGATCCGCCAGCACCAGTTCGACAAGGTCGAGATGGTCCAGGTCGTGGAGCCGTCCAAGTCCATGGAAGCCCTTGAAGGCCTGACCGCCAACGCCGAGCGCGTGCTGCAGTTGCTGGAGCTGCCATACCGCGTGCTGGCCCTGTGCACCGGCGACATGGGCTTCGGCGCCGTGAAGACCTACGACCTGGAAGTGTGGGTGCCCAGCCAGGGCAAGTACCGCGAAATCAGCTCCTGCTCCAACTGCGGCGACTTCCAGGCCCGCCGCATGCAGGCCCGCTGGCGCAACCCGGAAACCGGCAAGCCGGAGCTGGTGCACACGCTCAACGGCTCCGGCCTTGCAGTGGGCCGCACGCTGGTTGCGGTGCTGGAGAACTACCAGCAGGCCGATGGTTCGATTCGTGTGCCTGAGGTGCTCAAGCCCTACATGGGCGGCGTCGAGGTTATCCGCTAAATGAAGTACCTGCCGCTGTTCCATAAGCTGCAGGGCGGCCGAGTACTGGTCGTCGGCGGCGGTGAGATCGCCCTGCGCAAGGCGCGCCTGTTGGCGGATGCCGGCGGCGTGCTGCGGGTGGTCGCGCCGGAAGTCGACGGCCAGTTGGCCGCGCTGGCCAGGGAAGGCAGCGGAGAGGTGCTGGTGCGCGGCTATCAGGTCGCTGACCTGGAGGGTTGCCGTCTGGTGATCGCCGCCACTGATGACCCGGGGCTCAACGCACAGGTATCGGCGGACGCACAGGCGCGCAACCTACCGGTCAACGTGGTGGATGCACCGGCCCTGTGCACGGTGATCTTCCCTGCCATCGTCGATCGCTCGCCGTTGGTGGTGGCGGTTTCCAGTGGCGGCGATGCGCCGGTGCTGGCACGTTTGATCCGGGCCAAGCTCGAGACCTGGATTCCGTCCACCTACGGCGAGTTGGCAGGCCTGGCCGCGCGTTTTCGTGACAAGGTCAAGGCGCTGTACCCGGACGTCAACCAGCGTCGCGGCTTCTGGGAGACTGTGTTCCAGGGGCCGATCGCCGAGCGGCAGTTGGCCGGGCAGGGCGCCGAAGCCGAGCGGCTGTTGCAGGCCATGGTCGATGGCGCGCCTGTACAGCAGGGTGGCGAGGTCTATCTGGTCGGTGCCGGCCCTGGTGATCCCGACTTGCTGACCTTCCGTGCCCTGCGCCTGATGCAGCAGGCCGACGTGGTGCTTTACGACCGTCTGGTGGCCCCGGCGATCATCGAGATGTGTCGGCGTGATGCCGAGCGCATCTATGTCGGCAAGCGCCGCGCTGACCATGCTGTGCCCCAGGACCAGATCAACCGCCTGTTGGTTGATCTGGCCCGCCAGGGGAAGCGGGTGTTGCGCCTGAAGGGCGGCGATCCGTTCATCTTCGGCCGTGGCGGCGAGGAGATCGAGGAGCTGGCCGACGAGGGCATCCCCTTCCAGGTCGTGCCGGGTATCACGGCGGCCAGCGGCTGTTCGGCCTACGGCGGTATTCCACTGACTCACCGCGACTACGCCCAGTCGGTGCGCTTCGTCACGGGCCATCTCAAGGACGGCACCAGCAACCTGCCCTGGAATGACCTGGTGGCGCCAGCCCAGACACTGGTGTTCTACATGGGCCTGGTAGGCTTGCCGACCATCTGCGCCGAGTTGATCCGTCATGGCCGTGCGGCAAGCACGCCGGCAGCGCTGGTGCAGCAGGGCACGACCCGCAATCAGCGCGTGTTCACCGGGACCCTGGCAGACCTGCCGGACCTGGTGGCCCGGCATGAAGTGCATGCGCCGACCCTGGTGATCGTTGGGGAAGTGGTGCAGTTGCGTGACAAGCTGGCCTGGTTCGAAGGGGCGCAGAACAGCTGATCACTGGGGCCACTTCGTGACCCATTCTCGGGCAAGCCCGCTCCCACAGGTACGGCGCTGCTTTAAACCTGTGGGGGCGGGCTTGCCCGCGAATGGGCTGCAAAGCAGCCCCAATGATTTCAACCCTGCCATATGCCCTTGCCCGCCAACCGTTCACGATCATGGGGCAATGTGAAGTCCTGCAGTGGCCCCTTGGGTACGATGCCGTTCGGGTTGATGGTCTTGTGGCTCATGTAGTAGTGCTTCTGGATATGTTCCATATCCACCGTCTGCGCCACCCCTGGCCACTGATAAAGCTCGCGTAGCCAGTTGGAGAGGTTCGGGTAGTCCGCCAGCCGCCGCAGGTTGCACTTGAAGTGCCCGTGATACACCGCGTCGAAGCGCACCAGCGTGGTGAACAGCCTTACATCCGCCTCGGTCAGGTATTCGCCGGCCAGGTAGCGCTGGCTGTCGAGCAGCGCTTCCAGGTGATCCAGCTCGTTGAACACCTCATCGAACGCTGCCTCGTACGCCTCCTGGGTGGTGGCGAAGCCTGCGCGATACACGCCGTTGTTCACCGTCGGGTAAATGCGTTCGTTGAGCGCATCGATGGTGCTGCGCAGTGGCTCGGGGTAGAGGTCCAGGCGATTGCCGGTCAACTCGTCGAACGCGCTGTTGAAGATGCGGATGATTTCCGCTGACTCGTTGTTGACGATGCGCTGCTCTTGCTTGTCCCACAGGACCGGTACGGTCACTCGGCCCGTGTAGTGCGGATCATCCACTGTGTAGCGTTGATGCAGGTACTGTAGGGCGTCGAGATGATCGCCGGTCGAGCCCTGTGCGATGTCGAAGGTCCAGCCGTGCTCGCCCATCAGCCAGCTCACCACAGATACGTCGATCAGTGGCTCCAGGCCCTTGAGTGCGCGGAAGATCAGGGTGCGGTGCGCCCATGGGCAAGCCAGTGAAACATACAAGTGGTAACGGCCTGCTTCGGCCGCAGGCAGCGCATTGCGGCGCTGGGCGTTTTCGCGGCGGAAGGCGCCATCCTTGCTGTTCTGGTACCACTGGTCATGCCAGCGGCCGTCGATCAAAAGGCCCATGTGGAGCTCCAATTACCAAATAGTCTGTCGTTGGAGCTCAGTCTAGGGCATACCGTTCGAATAAATAGCGCAAATATCGCCAGTTATTGATCGACTGGTTAGATGTTTCGGTTTGACCAGAACGTGCGCGCGGTGTCGAACGCCTGTTCGCGATCATGGCCCAGGCCGCGCAGCGCCAGGGCCATGGTCGCGACGACCGCCAGCTCGCCATAGCTGTCCTGCGCCGCGCCGTGCCATACCGCCAACAGATGCTCGGGCTCAAGCTTTGCTGGCTTGACGTGGCGTTGTGCACTCAGCGCGGGCCATTCTTCGTCCCAGGCCTCGCTGCCGGTGGTGCCGTACAAGTGGCTGATGACATCCGGATTGACTTCGATCTCGCCGCCATCACCTTTGATCACCAGGGCGTGATCGCCGAGCAGGCGACTGGCCTCGCGGTGCACGGCCTGGTAGCCCGGGTGGAAGATGCTTTGCAGGCCGCAGCGCGCGCCGAGCGGGTTGAGTACGCGGGCCAGGGAGTGGATCGGCGAGCGCAGGCCCAGGGTGTTGCGCAGGTCGATCATCCGCTGCAATTGCGGCGCCCAGTCCTGCAACGGGAAGAAGGCCAGGCGCTGCTGGTCCAGGCTGTCGGCCACCGCCTGCCAGTCACGGCACAAGGGGATGTCCAGCAGGGCGAGCAACTGTTCGGTGTACAGGCGCCCAGCCGTGTGGGCGCCGCCGCCGTGCATGAGAATGCGAATGCCGCTGTTGGCCAGGCACTTGGCAGCCAGCAGGTACCAGGGCAGGTGGCGCTTCTTGCCGGCGTAGCTTGGCCAGTCGAGATCCACAGCGATCGATGGGGCTTGCAGGTGGGTGCGCAGGGCCTCGGTGAAACCTGCCAGCTCCTCGGCACTTTCCTCCTTGTGCCGCAGCAGCATCAGAAAGGCGCCCAGTTGGGTGTCTTCGACCTTTCCTTCGAGCAGCAGTGTCATCGCTGCGCGCGCTTCCTCGCGGGTCAAGCCCCGTGCTCCGCGCTTGCCCTTGCCGAGAATGCGCACGAACTCGGCGAAGGGGTGTTCGGCCGGGGTTTCCAGGGTCAGGGGGCTCGGGCTGTCGGTCATCGGCTCGGTCATATGCAGTTGGTCGGCTTGGGCAGGCCCGCCAGCTTGGCGGCCAGTTTGGCGGGGGTGCCATTGAACAGACGGTTCAGGTGCGGGCTGTTGCCCTTGTCCGGGCCCAGCTTCAGGGCGGTGTACTTGATCAGCGGACGGGTCGCTGGCGAAAGCTGGTATTCGTCGTAGAACTGGCGCAGCAATTCGAGGACTTCCCAGTGGTCCGGGGTCAGTGCGATCGCTTCACGGGCGGCCAGGGCTTGGGCGACCTCATGGGACCAGTCCTGCAGGTCGACCAGGAAGCCGTCCTTGTCCAGGGCAATCGAGCGATTGCCTACAATCAGGTCGCTCATAGCCAGGTATTGACCTTGTCGTAGTGCAGCGAAAGCGCGACGAAGGCGGGATAGTCCACGGCCTTTGCCAACTCGCCGGGGATTGCGCGGGCCTGCAGGTCTTCTTCGAGGGCGAACAGGCGTTGCTCCAGGCCAGCAGCCTGCAATACACGGTAAGGCTCGCTGCCGGGCTTGAGGGCGTAGGTTGCATCGCCGCACAGCAGCAGCGCGTCCTGGTTGTCCAGCAAACGCAAGCAACTGGTCAAGCGGTTGTCGCCGAAGGGCGAATGGCTGATTACATGCAGGGTCGTCATCAGAGGGTCACCACCTGGTCGAAACGGGCGATCAGTGCGCGCAGTGCTGCATCGTCGAGGACCTGTACCGGCAGCTCTAGCGTGCTGCCGTCCAGTCCGCGTTGCTGGAGGCTGTGCGCGCAGGCGAACAGCTCCTCGACCCCGAACATCGGGAGCGCCTGCAGGTTGGCGGCAAGGTTCTTCTGCTGCAGCAGGGCCGGTTGCTGGCCGCTGGCGAGTTGGAAGACACCGTCATCGAGAAACAGCATGCCCAGCGGTAGGTCGAAGGCGCCACCGGCAAGCGCGATATCCAGCGCTTCGCGGGCGGATGGCCCATTCCAGGGTGCCTGGCGGCTGATGATCAACAAAGAGCTGGCCATTTCAATCGCCTCCGAAGCAGACCAGACGGTCTGCCACTTGCGCAGCTTCGTGCAGTTGCCCAAGACCGGACAGCTCCCACGGCTTGGGCAGGTTCACGGCAGGGCGCTGGTAGCGATTGGCTTCGGCCTCGTCGAGCACGCCCCGGCGCAATGCTGCGGCGATGCAGACCACCGCATCGAGTTGATGATGGCTGACGAAGCTGCGCCATTGCGCCGCCACATCCTGTTCATCCTGAGGCGCGACGACGTTGGCCGAGGCGCTGTGCACCCCGTCCTGGTAGAAGAACAGTCGAGTAATCTCGTGTCCGCCGGCCAGGGCCGCCTCGGCGAAGCGCAGCGCGCGGCGCGAGGAGGGCGCATGGGCCGGAGAAAACACCGCGATGGCGAATTTCATGGAAGGCTCGTGTAAAGAAGTGCCGTCATGATAAAGCAAAAAGCCCGCACCTGTAGGCGCGGGCTTTTGTCTGCCTGCAAAGATGGTCAGGCGCGTTCCCGGCTCTCTGGCAGGAACCAGTTCAGCACCAGGGCACAGATACCGCCGGTGGCAACACCAGACTCCAGTACGTTACGCAGCGCCGCATGCATGTGCGCCAGGAACTCCGGCACCTGCGCCACGCCCAGCCCCAGGGCCAGCGACACGGCGATGATCAGCAACGCCCGACGATCCAGGCGGGTGCTGGCCAGGATATTGATCCCTGATGCCGCCACCGCACCGAACATCACCATCGCCGCACCACCCAGTACAGGCTCCGGCACGGCCTGGATCACCCCGGCCACGCTCGGGAACAGCCCCAGCAATACCAGCATGAGCGCGATCCAGACACCGATATGACGGCTGGCGATACCCGTCAGCTGGATCACCCCGTTGTTCTGCGCAAAGATCGAGCTGGGGAAGGTGTTGAACAGGCCCGCCAGCAGCGAGTTCGCCCCATTGACCAGCACCCCGCCCTTGATGCGTTGCATCCACACCGGCCCCTCGACCGGCTGACGCGACACTTTGCTGGTGGCTGTCACATCGCCGATGGCTTCCAGCGAGGTCACCAGGTAGATCACCAGCATCGGAATGAACAGCGCCCAGGAGAAGCCCAGGCCGAAGTGCAGCGGTACCGGCACCTGGAACAGCGCGGCCTCGTGCATGCCAGTAAAGTCCAGACGCCCCAGGTAGCCTGCCAGCGCATAGCCCACCGCCAGCGCGATGACGATGGCGCAGCTGCGCATCCACACCACCGGAATCCGGTTGAGGACCACGATGATCGCCAGCACCACGCCTGACAGCAGCAGGTTCTCGCCATTGGCGAAGGTGCCGTTGCCCATGGCCGCAAAGCCGCCACCCATGCTGATCAGGCCAACTTTGATCAAGGTGAGGCCGATCATCAGCACCACGATGCCGGTCACCAGCGGGGTGATCAGGCGCTTGATGAATGGCAGGATGCGCGAAACGCCCATCTCCACGAACGAGCCGGCGATCACGACCCCAAAGATTGCCGCCATCACGCCTTCGACCGGCGTACCCTGCTTGACCATCAGCGCACCACCGGCAATCAGTGGTCCGACGAAGTTGAAGCTGGTGCCCTGGACGATCAGCAACCCTGCGCCGAATGGCCCGAAGCGCTTGCACTGGACGAAGGTTGCGATGCCCGAGATCACCAACGACATCGACACGATCAGGTTGGTGTCCCGCGGCGAAACGCCCAGCGCCTGGCAGATCAGCAGGCCAGGCGTGACTATTGGCACGATGATCGCCAGCAAGTGCTGCAGTGCCGCCAGCAGACCGATCAGTGGCCGCGGCTTGTCCTCGAGGCCAAGGACCAGTTCGTTGGCAGGCGCCGTCGCGCCTGGCTCTTGTTCGAGTGAACTCATGGGAAACCGCCCCGAAGAAAAAAGGAGCGCATTCTACGGGGCCCGACGGCGAAGGGGTAGAGGTACGTCTTGACTGGGCTGCTCTTTGCTTCTTCGTGGCGGGGAGGGGCGTGCACCCCAAAAGCATCCACGCACAAAAAAGCCCGCCGAAGCGGGCTTTCCTGAATCGTCCAATCGCTAACGATCAGTCGTCACGACCCATGATGCCGAACAGCTGCAGCAGGCTGACGAACAGGTTGTAGATCGATACATACAGGCTGATGGTCGCCATGATGTAGTTGCGCTCGCCGCCATGGATGATGGCGCTGGTCTGGAACAGGATGCAGACCGACGAGAACAGCACGAAGCCAGCACTGATCGCCAGTTGCAGGCCGCTGATCTGGAAGAAGAAGCTCGCGACCACGGCACCCAGCAACACGAAGAAGCCCGCGGTGATGAAGCCGCTGAGGAAGCTCATGTCGCGGCGGGTGATCAGCACGTAGGCCGACAGGCCACCGAATACCAGTGCGGTCATGGCGAAGGCCGAGCTGACCACTTCAGCGCCACCGGCCATGCCGAGGTAGCGGTTGAGGATCGGGCCGAGGATGAAGCCCATGAAGCCGGTGAGGGCGAAGGTAGAAACCAGGCCCCAGACCGAATCACGCAGCTTGGCGGTGAGGAAGAACAGCCCGTAGAAGCCGATCAGCACCACGAAGATGTTCGGGTAGCCGACGCGCATCTGTTGAGCGACGAAAGCCATCACGCCGCTGAAGGCAAGCGTGAGCGCCAGCAGGCTGTACGTGTTGCGCAGGACCTTGCTGACCTCCTGCTGCTCGACCTGCTGGCCGTGTTGTACGGCGTAATCCTGTTCGCGCATGGCGACACTCCTGTGGGTTTGAAACGTTCAGATGCAAAGATCATAACAGAGCCTCTGCAACGGGCGACAGAGAGAGTTTGACAGCGTGTTTCATTACGGTATGATTGCCGCCGCAAAACAAGCTGGAAGCGTGGCCGAGTGGTTTAAGGCAACGGTCTTGAAAACCGTCGATGGGCAACTATCCTAGAGTTCGAATCTCTACGCTTCCGCCATATTCAAAGCCCTGATTATTCAGGGCTTTTTGCGTTTTTAGGGTATTGAAAATTTCCGAAGCGCTTCCGCCCCGTTACTTGTTCGGCAGGTTTCGCCAAGATCCCGCTAGGTGGCGACCCCACCCTTATCTGTTCTTTGGTTTGCCCCAGCAGCTATTGCATGTGTTGCATGGTCCACATCGATGAATATCTACCCTTCAGGCAAGCTCACACCGCATACGAAGTCATCCGATCCTAGACGGTGTGCGCCATACTCCACGACGTAGTCATCTCCCCGGCGTTGCGCCTCCATCCTGGCGGTATTTCTGTCGGCGAAGACGTCGACAAAGTGCCAGGGATGTCGATCCCTCAGCACTCCCCAGCCAAGCACCCAGCCCTCGTTGTAAGGATCGGGTGGAAGGTTTTTTGCCAAGCTGCGTAGGGTCATGACGGGTCCTTGAAGTGGCCGTGTGACAACACCAAGGCCCTTCGTGAACGCTGCAGTTGATCTTGCCAGTGTAGACGGCTGATAGGCTGCGAGCCTTTTCAGACAAGAGAGTCTCTTTGATGCGGTTTGCGAAGCTGTTGCGGTATCCCTTCTGTATGGCCTTGTCTGAGGCTGCCCAAGGGGCGCCGCGCTTTCACGGGACTCTGACATTGAAGCTTCACCGAGTAGCACGCCTGTAAATTGGCAAGCGATCAAGGCTTAGGCCTATGCTTTCTGGGCCACAGGAATAACCCGAGTAAAGGTAGCCTGGTTCCCCGGGCCGAAAAGCAACCCACGGATCACCGCTGCATGTTCAGATACATGGAGGGGAGCGTCGCAGCCCAGATGGCCAGCGCCAGGCTCGATAATCCGCACACCGCTACCCCTCAACAATGTCCTGGCCTGTTGTCCTGCGCAAAAAGCCCTGGCATGCCAGGGCTTTTGTTTGCGGATGAGCCAGGGCCGGTCAAAGGTGGTCGGCGTCCACTACCGCCTGTGCGAAGGCAGCAGGTGCCTCCTGCGGTGGGTTATGGCCAATCCCGCCCGTCAGCAACCGATGCTCGTACTTTCCGGTAAAGCGTTGCCGATAGGCGTCAGCCGGCGGATGCGGCGCGCCGTTGGCGTCGCCTTCGAGGGTGATGGTCGGTACTGCGATCGCGGGGAACTTGGCCAGTTTCGCTTCCAGCGGATCGTATTGGGTCTCGCCCTGCGCCAGGCCCAGGCGCCAGCGGTAGTTGTTGACGGTGATCGCCACCTGGTCAGGGTTTTCCAGCGCCTTGGCACTGCGTTCGAAGGTGGCGTCGTCGAAGGCCCACTTCGGCGAGGCGATTTGCCAGATCAGCCTGGCAAAATCATGACGATTCTTTTCATACCCGGCACGGCCGCGCTCGGTTGCGAAGTAGAACTGATACCACCATTGCAGCTCGGCAATAGGCGGCAGTGGGGCCTTGGCGGCCTCCTGGCTGCTGATGAGGTAGCCGCTAACCGAGACCAGCGCCTTGACCCGCTCGGGCCACAGGGCCGAGACGATGTCGGCGGTGCGCGCGCCCCAGTCGAAGCCGGCGAGCACGGCCTTTTGTACGTGCAGGGCGTCCATGAAGGCGATCACATCGCTGGCCAGGGCCGAGGGTTGAGCGTTGCGAGGTGTCTTGTCGGAGAGGAAGCGCGTGTCGCCATAGCCGCGTACATAGGGCACCAGGACGCGATAGCCCTTGGCGGCGAGCAGAGGAGTCACGGTTTCGAAGCTGTGGATGTCGTAGGGCCAGCCGTGCAGGAGGATGACTACAGGACCGTCGGCGGGCCCCTGTTCGACGTAGGCGACATCCAGCACGCCGGCCTTGATGTGCTTGAGCGTGCCGAAGCTGTCATGTGCGGTTTGCGCGCCTTGGGCGGCAGGCGCTGTGTCGGCGGCGAAGGTTCCTGTGGCAACGACGCTCAGCGGCATCAGTACGGCGGCGAGCAGGGCGGGATATCTGAAACGGTGAGGGCTGGACATGGACATTTCCTTGGCTTGGCCGTGGGGTGGGGGTGGCACCAGTAAAATGTCGGGGTGTATCGAGGATGTGTCTGATGATGTTGGGCGTGGTTTTCCTACGTATCTGCGCTGGGTTTTGGTACGTAAGCATACAAAGGCGTGGCGCACGGATAACGCTCGGTTAAGCGTGGTGTGACCTGTGATCGCGGTGCGAAGCCGAGCCGCTCCGGTTAGGATGTCGTCCTCTGTTTACCGAGACACGGACCTACCCCATGAATACGCCTGTTTTCCGCCCCGCCACGCCTTCGGATGTGGACCGCTGCTATCACATCGAAACCACTGCCTATGAAGGCGACGAAGCGGCCACGCGGGAGAAGATTGCCACGCGCATCGCCCAGTACCCGGAGGGCTTTCTGGTGCTGGAGCAGGACGGCCAGGTGGTGGGTTTCATCAACAGTGGCTGTGCTCACGAAGTGGTGATGTCCGATGAGGCGTTCAAGGAGCTGGTTGGGCACGATGCCCTGGCGCCAAACGTGGTGATCATGTCGGTGGTGGTCGATCCGGCGTTTCAGGGGCGCGGTTACGCCGGGCAACTGATGACGCGCTTCATCGAGCAGATGCGCGAACGCGGCAAGAAGACCATTCACCTGATGTGCAAGGACCAGCATGTAGGGTTGTACGAAAAGATGGGATACCAGTACGTGAAACCTTCCAGTTCCGATCACGGTGGCATGGCCTGGCATGAAATGGTCATGAGCCTCTGAGCGGTTGCCAGGATTGATTCTTCTGAAGCCAGGGAGCGGGATATGAAATACGTGGTGATCGAAAGCCATCGCAGTGAATACCCTCGACCCATCCGCTTCGCCCGAGGGACGTTGTTGCAGATCGGGCAACGTTACGAGGGTGAGGAAGACTGGCAGGACTGGTATCTGTGCAGCTGTGAGGGGCACGAGCCAGGCTGGGTGCCGGGGCAGTTGATCGAGTGCCTGGGTGTCGGCCAGGGGCGGGCACTGGAGTCGTATTCTGCCCATGAGCTGGACGTCGATCCTGGGCACGAGGTGGTGGGGCTGCGGCGCTTGAACGGCTGGCTCTGGTGTCGGCGACAGCGCAACGGTGAACTGGGGTGGTTGCCGCAGGAGAAGTTGCGACAGCTGGACTGAACGACCCATCTGATATGCTTTTTTTCCGGCAACCTGAATCTGTAACCGTATCAGCCAAGGCCTGACAATGCCCCTCAAGCCCAGCCGTACGAAGCGGTATGCGCCGGGCAAGCGCGGCTGCACCGCATCCCTGGCGGGCAGCTCTGCCGTTCAGTCCCCACTTTGTCGAGGTTCCAATGGGCAAGCTTGCGTTGTTCCTGGGTGGTTTCCTGATGCTGACGATCCTGATCGGCTTGCTGGGTACCATCCCACCGGGCTGAAATATCCCGTCCAACTTCCCCGAGCCCGTCTACCTGTGAGACGGGCTCGATGCGTTTTACCTCCTGCCACGCCGCTCATCGACTGTCTGTCGGCTTATTCTTGATATTTATTCTCACTTGATAACCGCTCGTGTAATCTCCCGCGGCCGTTTTCGGCCCCCGAGCGTGGGGCGTCTGGAGTTTTTGGGCTTGACGGCAGCCCACCTGCCTCGGAGTCGTACATGGAAAGCAAGAAGGGCACTGCAGCGATGCTGGAGTGGCGGGAGAGGTTCGTCGGCACCGGTATCGCCAGCGAACGGGATTACGAGCAGGCACTGGTCTGTGCCGAGCAACTCGAGCGTGCCGGGGCGATCAACGTTGGCGAGTGGATCGAATTGGTCAGGCTAGCGAATGCTGCACTATTGCGTGTGCGATAAGTCGTTAACTGGGCTCGGAATTCTGTCCACAAAAAACGTGGGTAGGTCTGTGGATAAAACGCTACAAGCCAGTAACGAAGCGGCCTTTGTTAAATTGAGCAGAATTTGTACAGTGCTGTCTTGGGGTCAGGGACGCGCGCGTCGTAGCGCCTGCAGCAGTTCACGTACCCGAGCCGGTTGTTCGCCAGGCGGGTAGAGCGCATGCATCTGCGGATCCTGGCCGCTGCTGGAGGTCAGGTGATACGCCGGGCATACCCGCAGCAAGCGCCCGGCCTGCACTTGCGGCTCGCCCAGCCAGTCGGCCAGACGGGCGATGCCGGCACCGGCCAGCGCGCTTTGGTACACCGCAGTGCCTGCAGACAGGCGCAGGCGCGGACGTGGTTGCAGGCTGGTGATCTGGCCGTCGCGGTAGAAATGCCAAGCCTTGAGGATGCGGGGAGCGGTGTGCAGGATCAGTGCATGGCCGCCCAACTCCTCGGGTTCCAGTGGCAAGCCGTGTTGCTGCAGGTACGCCGGGCTTGCGTACAGGTGGCGGCGGTAGTTCCACAGTGGATAGCCGATCAGTTCGCTCGACTGGGGAAAGGCACCGCGCACCACGAAATCGAACTTGCCTTGCACCGGGTCGAGGGC
The DNA here is from genome assembly GCF_014268985.1 of Pseudomonas sp. RW10S2. Lineage (NCBI taxonomy): Bacteria > Pseudomonadati > Pseudomonadota > Gammaproteobacteria > Pseudomonadales > Pseudomonadaceae > Pseudomonas > Pseudomonas sp. RW10S2. Next base: position 44,994 of record NZ_JABWRO010000013.1, read on the forward strand.
CTGATCGCCGAACTGCACGTCCAGGGTGACCTGGGGGTGACGTTGGGAGAATTCGGCGAGCACCGCCGGCAGTACCTTCTGGGCCAGCAGCTCGGGCACTGCGAAGCGGATCCAGCCCTGTGCCGAACCGCTCAGCGCCGCCAGCTCATCGGCCGCATCACGTTGCACTTCCAGCAAGCGCTGTGCGTGGGGCAGCAAGTGCTCTCCGGCTTCGGTCAAGGTCACGGCGTTGGCACTGCGATTGAGCAGGCGGGTGCCAGCGTTGTCCTCGAGCGCCTGCACTGCGCGGGTTACGGCGCTGGGTGAGCGCCCCAGGGCGCGGGCGGCGGCAACGAAGCTGCGCTTGTGGGCGACGCTGACGAAAGCCTGTATTTCGCGCAGCATATCCAATGCCATGGCGGGTTCCTCATTGCGGTTTGTGCAATATGGCATTTCAACACAGGTGCGGCCGTTTGATTAGGCTTTGGGCACGCTTTCACTGCCTGGAACTTCTCAAATGACGGATATCGTCCTGTTGTCCCTGTTCGCGTTCGCTGCCGGATTGATCGATGCTGCGGTCGGCGGTGGCGGGCTGATTCAGATTCCTGCGCTGTTCAATGTGCTGCCCGGTGCTCAACCGGCGGCGCTGTTGGGCACCAACAAGTTCGCGTCGGTGTGCGGCACGGCCTTCGCCGCGCGCTCGTTCATTCGCAAGGTCAGACTCGACTGGGGGCTGATCGTGCCGGCGATGGCCAGTGCCTTTGTCATGTCGTTCGCAGGGGCCGCGACCGTGTCGTTGGTGCCTCCCAGCGTGATGCGCCCGGCGGTGCTGGTGCTGATCGTGTTGATGGCGATCTACACCTTCTGCAAGAAAGATTTCGGGGCCTTGCACACGCCGACGCGAATCGGCCGCAAGGAGCAGTGCCTGGCGATACTGATCGGCGGTGCCATTGGTTTCTATGACGGTCTGTTCGGCCCTGGAACGGGCAGCTTCTTGATCTTCCTGTTCATCCGCTTTTTCGCCCTGGATTTTCTCCACGCCTCGGCGTCGGCCAAGCTGGTGAACATCGCCACCAATCTGGCCGCACTGGTGTTCTTCATTCCCTCGGGTAACGTGCTGTGGGCCATTGCATTGCCGATGGCGGTGTTCAACATCCTGGGGGCTCTGACGGGCACCTGGTTGGCGGTACGCAAAGGGGCAGGGTTCGTGCGGGGCCTGTTCCTGGTACTGCTGTGCGTGCTGATCGCCAAGCTTTCCTGGGATCTGATCGGCTGACTCAGACCACCTGGCGCTGGGCCTGCTCGACACGATTGCGGCCATGGGCCTTGGCGCGATACAGCGCCTGGTCGGCATCGGCGAGCAAGGCATCAAGGTCGGCTGTCGGCTGGCTGTCGTTGCAGCCACTGACACCGATGCTCACGGTGATCCGCAGCTGCGTCTCACCCTGCACCATCTGCAGGTCCTGCACGGCGCGGCGCAGACGCTCGGCAGTGAACGCAGCCTGTTCGGGCGCGAGCCCCGGAACGACGATGACGAATTCCTCGCCACCCAGGCGAGCGAACAGTTCGCCGTCGTGCAATTGTTCCTGCAATGCACTGGCACATTGGCGCAGGACGTGGTCGCCGACCGCGTGGCCATGGCGGTCATTGATCGCCTTGAAGTAGTCGATATCGAGCATCATCAAGGTCAGCGGCAGCGCCTGGGCATGCTGCTGCCGGCCTTCCAGCAGGGCGTTGGCCTGGCGGGTGAAGGCGCTGCGGGTCAGGGCGCCGGTCAGGTGATCAATGGTCGCCTGGTGCGCCAGGCGCGACAGCAGGGCGCGGTTGGCATTGCTGACACAGGCCACTACCAGCGGCCCGAGCACCAGCATGGCGATGCCCAGGCGAGCCGACATCAGTGCCGTGACGCCCGGCTCACTCTGCGGCACGCTGAAATGCATCAGGTTCTGGGCCACGGCAACGATGAGGGTGCTGCCTGCTGTCAGCGTCAGCAGCGAGAGCAGAAAAGGGGAATAGCTCAGGGCGCACCACAGCAGCGCAGAAATGGGGAAGGCGATTGCGCCAGGGCCGCCGAAAACGATACTGAGTACCAGCGAAGCCAGCAGCACCAGCAAGGGTGCCAGTCGCACAGGCTGTCCTCCGCTGCGCAGTAGTGCCGGTAGCGACGGTGCGGTGAGCATGATTGGCAACACGAGTACGCTGGTGGAGAACTGTTCGCTGAACCAGGCCAGCCAGGTGGTGCGCAATGACTGATCGAACCAGGGGGCGGCCATGACGCATGCGAGGCTTGCAGCCACCACGGCCCCTGCGGCACAGGCAGCGAATACGCGGAGCACGCCATGGGGTGTACGCAGTCGCCGATGGGGGCGGGGCAAGTGCGCCAGCAGACGCCAGAGGGTGACGATCGCACCGACGTTGCACAGGTTGAACCACAGGGCGGGGCGCCACTCGCTGCCACAGATCAGGTCGGCACTGACCATCGCCAGGTACATCAGGGCGATGCCCAGGATGCTGCCCTGGCGGGGGTGGCGCAGCAGCATCCCGGCCAACACGGCATTGACCGGCCAGAACAGCGACAGGGACTCGATCGGTCGGGCCAGGATACCGCCCAGCGTCAGGGCGAAGGTCAGACCGAACAGGATCAAGGGAGGCAGCAGGCGCGACTGGGCTGAAAACACCATGGGCTCGACCGACAAGCGCAAACGTAATCCAGGACGACTGCAGCTTACACCTGGGACAGATAGATCGCAGTGTGGTTCAGGAAGCGAATTGATGTCAATTGGATATTAATTTGCGCCGATCCTCCCTGATATTTCACGTTTGCTACAGGTAAACATCCTGGTCACTGCAATCCGAAGAACCAGGGCACCATCACCACGGTCACCACCATCACCAGCAGGGTGAAGGGCACACCGACCTTGACGAAATCGGCGAAGCGGTACTGGCCAGGGCCGAGCACCAGGGTGTTGACCGGTGAGGACACCGGCGTCATGAATGCTGCCGAGGCGGCCAGGGCCACGGTCATGGCGAAGGGATACGGCGACATGCCCAGTTGCTGCGCCGTGCTGATCGCAACCGGGGCCATGAGTACTGCCGTTGCCGTGTTGGAGATGAACAGCCCGATCACGGCGGTGAGGGCGAACAGGCAGGCAAGGATGGCCTGCGGGCCGGCACCGCCGAGCAGGCCGACCAGCCCGGTCACGGCCAGGTCGATACCGCCGGTCTTCTGCAGCGCCAGGGCGAAGGGCAGCATGCCGACGATCAGTACCAGGCTTTGCCAATGGATCGCGCGGTAGGCGCTGTTCATGTCGATACAGCGCCCGGCGCCCATCAACAGGCAGCCGATCAGCGCAGCGAGGACATTGGGTACCAGGCCGCTGACCATCAGCCCGACCATCACCGCCAGGCTCAGCAGGGCTTGGGGAGCACGGGTGCGGGCAGGGGCGACCTGATCGATTTCGGCTGGCAGGCTCAGCACCAGAAAGTCGCGCGGCTGGCTTTGCAACTGGCGCACGGCTTTCCAGGGGCCGATGACCAGCAGGGTGTCGCCCAGGCGCAGTTTCTCCTCCACCAGTTGTGCTTCGACGGCGCTCTGCTCGCGGCGCAGGCCGACCACATTGAGGCCGTAGCGGCTGCGAAAGGCCAGCTCCAGGATAGTCTTGCCGATCAGTTGCGAGCCGGGCGGCAGCGAGATCTCGGCCATGCCCACTTCCTGTGATTGATCGATGAAGTAGGCGGCCTTGAAGTGCAGGGGTTCCAGTTGCATGGTCTGGCACAGGCTGCGCAGGTCGTCGCGATTGGCGAACAGGTCGAGCAGCAGCACATCGCCCTGTTGCAGCAGGGTGCCGGAGTCGGCGGCGATCACCCGGGTGGTGAATTTGTGCTGGCGCTCGATGCCGACCACATTGGCGCCATGGCGGGTACGCAACTCGAGCTCGCCTAGGGTATGGCCGATCAGTGGCGAATGTGGGCGGATGCGCAGCCGCCGCTCGCGACCGCTGAGTTTGTAGTCCAGTACCAGGTCGAGCAGGGTGCGGCGGCTTTCGCTACGACCGTCCTTGCGCACTTCGCCGTTGAGCCAGTGGCGGGTCAGCAGCATGTAGCCCACACCCAGCACCAGTATGACCAGGCCGAACGGGGTGAAACTGAAGAAATTGAAGCCTTCCAGCCCGTGGCGCACCAGCTCGCTGTGCACCACCACGTTCGGTGGCGTCGCCACCAGGCTGAGCATGCCGCTGATCAGGCCGGCGAAGCTCAGCGGCATCATCAGGCGGCTCGGTGAGCACTTGAGGCGCGCGGCGATGCTGAGCACCACCGGGATGAAGATCGCCACCACCCCAGTCGAACTCATGACCGAGCCAAGCCCGGCGACAGCGACCATCAACAGCACCAGCAAGCGGGCCTCGCTGTTGCCAGCGCGCTCGCTCATCCAGTCGCCGATGCGGTAGGCGATACCGGTGCGCACCAGGCCTTCGCCGATCACGAACAATGCGGCGATGAGCACCACGTTGGGATCGCTGAAGCCGGCCAGGGCCTGTTCGACGGTGAGGATGCCGGACAGCGGCAGAAACAGGATCACCAGCAGCGCAACCACATCCATGCGGGGGCGATTGAGGATGAACAGGGTGACGACGATGGCGAGCAGGCCGAGGACCAGGAGCAGGTCTGAAGACATGGGGCAGGGTGATCCTTCACGGGTTGGGGCTGGGGAGAACAGTAGCAGGCCAGGCGGGCGACGTCGTTGATGTACTGCAGGATTCGGGCGAGGGGCGCAAAGCGTGCTCGGTTGTGGTCACAAACAATAGAGCGAACCCAAGCCTCAATCCAAGGAGCTCCAATGCCCGCGCACATCGAAGACTATGCCCTGCTTGGCAACTGCCGCAGCGCAGCCCTGGTCAGCCGCGATGGTTCGATCGACTGGTTGTGCCTGCCTCGTTTCGACGCCCCTGCGGTGTTCGCCGCGTTGCTCGGCAATGAAGAGAATGGTCGCTGGCGCCTGGCGCCCAGCGACTCGGTGGAGCAGTGCAGTCGGCAGTACCTGGGCGATACCCTGGTCCTGGAAACCACCTGGACCACTGCCAGTGGTCGTGCCCGGGTACTCGACTGCATGCCCCTGGGTGAACCAAACGCCGTGCTGCGTATCGTCGAAGGCCTCTCGGGAGAAACCCGATTCGAACTCGATCTGGTGCTGCGCTTCGACTATGGCCGCAGTGTCCCCTGGGTGGAGCGGCTCGATCCACTGACCCTCAGTGCCGTTGCCGGCCCCGACCGGCTGATCCTGCGCAGCACGGTCGGGCTGCATGCGATGGACCATCACAGCGTCTGCCGTTTTCATGTGGGCGCAGGCGAGCGCCATGTGTTCGCCTTGCGTCATCAACCCTCGCACCTGCCCGACACACCGGATTTCGACGCCGATCAGGCGCTGGCCGACACCCTGGCGCACTGGCAGGACTTCGCTGCACGCTGCCCCGACATAGGGCCGCACAGTGCCCAGGTGCGTCGCTCGCTGTTGACCCTCAAGGCGCTCACCTATGCGCCCACCGGCGGGATCGTCGCTGCGGCCACCACTTCGTTGCCCGAGCGCATCGGGGGTGAACGCAATTGGGACTATCGCTATTGCTGGTTGCGGGACGCCACCATGACCCTGCTGGCGTTCATGAACCTGGGGTATTTCGATGAAGCGCAGGCCTGGCGCGAATGGTTGCTGCGCTCGGTGGCCGGCAACCCGGAGCAGATGCAGATCATGTATGGCCTGGCAGGCGAGCGCGACCTGGGCGAGTTCACCTTGCCCTGGCTGGCCGGCTATGAACGCTCGAGCCCGGTGCGCATCGGCAACGCCGCCTCCGGGCAGCGCCAGCTGGATATCTATGGTGAGGTGGCCGATGCCATGGCCCAGGCGATCAAGGGCGGGCTGCCTCGTCACCCTCGCAGTGCCGCAATCGCCCGGCTGATCATGCCGTATGTGGAGCGCATCTGGCGCGAGCCCGACGAAGGTATCTGGGAGGTGCGTGGCGGTCGTCAGCAGTTCGTGCATTCGAAGGTGATGGCCTGGGTTGCGTTCGACCGCACGGCGAGGCTGGCTGAAACCACCGAGGAGGATCGCGAGCGGGGGCGGCACTATCGTCAGGTGGCCGAGCAGATTCACCGAGAGGTGTGCGAGCAAGGGCTGGATGCTGGTGGGCAGTACTTCGTGCAGGCCTATGGTTCAGACGAGCTCGACGCCAGTCTTCTGCACATTGCCCTGACCGGTTTTCTGCCGGCGGAGGATCCGCGTTTCTTGCGGACACTGGAACAGATCGAACGTCGCCTGCTGAAAAATGGTTTGTTGCTGCGTTACGACAGCGACAGTTGCAGCGATGGCCTGACGCCGGGGGAGGGGACTTTCCTGGTGTGTTCGTTCTGGTTGGCTGATGTGTATGTGCTGTTGGGGCGCCAGGAACAGGCGCAGGCGTTGTATGACCGCCTGACCGGGCTGTGCAATGACGTTGGCTTGCTGGCCGAGCAGTACGATCCGCTCGGCCAGCGGATGCTGGGAAATTTTCCGCAGGCGTTCAGCCACATCGGCATCATCAATACCGCGTTGAACCTGCACCGAGCTCAGTGCCCGGCGTGGGACCGTGCCCGTTGTGGTTGAAGGCGCTGGCCGGTTTTGCCGGTGCCAGAAACAAGACACCCCGCCGAGGCGGGGTGTCTTGATGCAGCGCAGAACGAATCAGCCTACCAGGTGCAGGCCAGCCTGCTGAACCAGTTCCAGCAACGGCTGCGGGTAGACACCCAGCACGAAGGCCAGGATCGCAACGGCCAGCAGCATCACGCCACCGGTACGCTGTTCCCACTTCAGCGGAGCATCGTGACGACGCAGGTTCGGTTCTACCAGGTACAGGGTCACCATGACCCGCAGGTAGTAGTACACGCCGATGGCGCTACCGATCACCAGTGCACCGACCAGCCACCACAGGTGCGACTCGACGCCAGTGGCGATGATGTAGAACTTGCCGATGAAGCCTGCGGTCAGCGGGATACCGGCCAGCGACAGCATCATCACGGTCAGTACCGCGGTCAGGTACGGACGGCGCCAGAACAGGCCGCGGTACTCGTACAGCGCGTCGGCGTCACGGCCGGCGTACGGCGAGGACATCAGGGTGATCACGCCGAAGGCGCCCAGGCTGGTGATCACGTAGGTGACCAGGTACACGCCCATGGCCTCCAGTGCCAGGCCCTTGCTCGCCACCAGGGCGATGACCAGGTAACCGAAGTGGGCGATGGACGAGTAACCCAGCAGACGCTTGAGGTTGCTCTGGGTCAGCGCCAGGAGGTTACCGACCAGGATCGAGGCGACGGCGATCACCGCCAGTACGGTGCTCAGCACGCCACTGCTGGCGGCAGGGGAGAGCATGAACAGGCGCACGACCACGGCGAACACCGCAACCTTGCTGGCGGTGGCCAGGAAGGCGGCGACCGGGGCCGGAGCACCTTCGTACACGTCTGGAGTCCACAGGTGGAAAGGCACGAGCGACAGCTTGAAGGCCAGGCCTACCAGCATCATGCCCAGGCCCAGCTGTGCCAGCAGGCTTGGCATGCTGGTGGCGGCCAGGGCCTTGCCCAGCTGATCGAAGGTCAGGGCGCCGGCATCGGCGTAGAGCAGGGCCATGCCGAACAGCAGGAAGGCCGAACCTGCAGCCGAAAGCACCATGTACTTGATGCCGGCTTCCAGCGAACGCTTGTTGAAGAACGCATAGGCTACCAGGCCGTAGACCGGCACCGACAGCAGCTCCAGGCCGATGAACAGGCCCGCCAGGTGGTTGGCGCTGACCAGCACCAGGCCACCGAGCGCCGACATCAGCAGCAGCAGGTAGAGTTCTTCACGGTTGCCTGGGAAGCCCTTGGAGCCTTCGCCCAGGTAGGCGTGGGCAAGGGTGACGCAGGCCAGGGTGGCCACCAGGATGATCGCCATGTACAGGCAGGCAAACTTGTCGATGGTCACCAGCGAGGTGACCGCCAGCGGTGCGACTTTCAGTGCCGGCAGGATCGACAGCAGGGCCAGGTTCAGGCCCACGGTGGACAGCAGGAAGGTCTGCGAGTGGTTGCGCTTCCAGGCGATCGCCAGCATCACCACCACCGTGGTGATGGTGGTGATCAGCATCGGCGCCAATGCGATGAAGTGTTGAGTGGTGAATTCCATAGCGCTCTTACCGGGCCGAAGCGAGTTGAGTGAAAGCGGAACCGAGCCACTGCTGCACACCGCTCATGGTGGCGGCAGAGGTGTCGAGGAACGGCTGCGGGTAGACGCCCAGCACGATCAGCAGCACCGCCAGGCCCAGCACCATGATCAGTTCGCGTCCGTCCATGCCGGCCAGCACGGTGTCGGCCTTGGCCGGACCGAAGTAGGCGCGGTGGATCATGATCAGCGAGTAGACCGAACCGAACACGAGGCCGGTGGTGGCGATCACGGTGATCCAAGGCACGTGGGCGAAGCTGCCGATCAGAATCAGGAACTCGCCGACGAAGTTGCCGGTGCCCGGAAGGCCCAGCGACGCGGCGGCGAAGAACAGGCTGATGGCTGGCAGATACGCGATGCGGTGCCACAGGCCACCCATCTGGCGCATGTCACGGGTGTGCAGACGCTCGTACAGCTGGCCGGACAGGATGAACAGCGCCGCAGCCGACAGGCCGTGGGCCAGCATCTGGATCACCGCGCCCTGCAGGGCTTGCTGGCTGCCGGAATAGATACCGATCAGCACGAAGCCCATGTGCGAGACGCTGGAGAAGGCGATCAGGCGCTTGATGTCGGTTTGTGCGAAGGCCAGGAAGGCACCGTAGAAGATACCGATCAGGCCCAGGGTCATGGCGATCGGCGCGAACTCGGCCGAGGCGTTCGGGAACAGCGGCAGGGCGAAGCGCAGCAGGCCGTAGGCCGCAGTCTTCAGCAGGATGCCGGCGAGGTCGACGGAACCTGCAGTCGGCGCCTGGGCGTGGGCGTCAGGCAGCCAGGAGTGGAACGGAACCACTGGCAGCTTGACCGCGAAGGCGATGAAGAAGCCCAGCATCAGCAGGTATTCGACACCTGGCGGCAGCTGTGCCTTGAGCAGGTCGCTGTAGTTGAAGGTGATCACCCCGGTGGCGTTGTAGTTGACCAGCACCAGGCCAAGGATCGCCACCAGCATGATCAGGCCGCTGGCCTGGGTGAAGATGAAGAACTTGGTCGCCGCGTAGATCCGGGTCTTCTTGCCGTCTGCCGAGCTGTGACCCCAGAGCGCGATGAGGAAGTACATCGGCACCAGCATCATTTCCCAGAAGAAGAAGAACAGGAACAGGTCCAGCGCCAGGAACACACCGACCACGCCGCCGAGGATCCACATCAGGTTGAGGTGGAAGAAGCCGACGTGGCGCTGGATCTCTTTCCACGAGCACAGCACCGAGAGCACACCGAGCAGGCCGGTGAGCAGGATCATCAGCAGCGACAGGCCGTCCAGGGCCAGGTGGATGCTGATGCCGAAGCGCTGGATCCACTGGACTTTGTATTCCACAGCCCAGGCAGGTTCGGCGCCCGGAGCGGGGGCGAGGGTGTAGTCACCGGTGCCCCACAGCCACAGGCCGATACCGAGCAGCAGGGACATGGTCAGCAGCGCGATCCAGCGTGGCAGGGTGGCGCCGAAGCGCTCACCCAGCCAGCACAGGAAGCCGCCGATGAAGGGGATCAGGATCAGCCAAGGCAGAATCATGACGGGTTCGTTTCCTTTCGCAGAGTCGCAAGGTTCGCGAGGTTCGCAATATTCATGGTCATACCGCGGCCACTACCACGGCGCCGAGCACGAGCACGGCACCTACGGCGATAGAGGCGGTGTACCAGCGCAGCTGACCGGTCTCGGTCTTGCTCATGGCGACGTGGCCGCCGCGAGCCATGCGAGGAATCAGGCCGATACCGCGGTCAACCGGGTCCTTGCGCAGGATGTGGCTGATCAGCAGGTAAGGTTTGACGAACAGCTTGTCGTAGATCCAGTCGAAGCCCCAGGCGGCGAACCACCAGGCCGACAGGACGCGACCGATGCTGCTGTTGGCGATCGCGGTGACCAGGCGACGCTTGCCCAGGAACAGCACTGCAGCGAGCAGGATACCGGCGATGGCGATGGCGCCCGAGGCGATCTCCAGCGAATGCTTGGCTTCGCCACCGGCGTGGCCGGCGCTTTCAGGCAGCACGCCTGCCAGCGGCGGGTGGATCCAGGCGCCGACGAAGGTCGACAGCACGATCAGCACGCCCAGCGGCAGCCAGTGGCTGATGCCGTGGCCAGCGTGGGCCTCGGTCTTCGCTTCGCCGTGGAAGGCGATGAAGATCAGGCGGAAGGTATACAGCGAGGTCATGAACGCACCGACCAGGCCTGCGTAGAGCAGGTTGGTGTTGCCGCTGGCGAAGGCTTCCCAGAGGATCTCGTCCTTGGAGTAGAAGCCAACGGTCAGGATCGGCAGGGCGGCCAGGGCAGCACCACCGACCACGAAGCTGGCGTAGGCCAGTGGCAGTTTCTTCCAAAGGCCGCCCATCTTGAAGATGTTCTGCTCATGGTGGCAGGCAACGATCACCGCACCGGAGGCAAGGAACAGCAGGGCTTTGAAGAAGGCATGGGTCATCAGGTGGAAGATCGCCGCATCCCATGCGCCAACGCCCAGGGCGAGGAACATGTAGCCGATCTGGCTCATGGTGGAGTAGGCGAGGATACGCTTGATGTCGGTCTGTACCAGTGCGGCGAAACCGGCCAGTACCAGGGTGATGCCACCCACTACGCCAACCAGGTGCAGGATGTCCGGCGCCAGGGTGAACAGGCCGTGGGTACGGGCGATCAGGTAGACGCCTGCGGTGACCATGGTCGCGGCGTGGATCAGTGCCGAAACCGGGGTCGGGCCAGCCATCGCGTCGGCCAGCCAGGTCTGCAGCGGCAGCTGGGCCGATTTACCGACCGCACCACCGAGCAGCATCAGGGTGGCCAGCACCATCCAGGTGTCGCCCGCCTGGAATTTCTGCGGTGCCAGCACCAGCAGTTCCTGGACGTTCAGCGTGCCCAGCTGGGCGAACAGGATGAACAGGCCGATGGCCATGAACACGTCACCGATACGGGTGACGATGAAGGCCTTCAGTGCCGCGTTACCGTTGTTGCGGTTGCTGTAGTAGAAACCGATCAACAGGTAGGAGCACAGGCCCACACCTTCCCAGCCGAAGTAGATGAACAGCAGGTTATCGCCCAGGATCAGGAACAGCATGCTGGCGATGAACAGGTTGGTGTACGAGAAGAAGCGCGAGTAACCGGCTTCGCCACGCATGTACCAGGAAGCGAACAGGTGGATCAGGAAGCCTACGCCGGTGACCACGCCGAGCATGGTGACCGACAGGCCGTCCAGGTACAGGGTGAAGTTCGGCGCGAAGCCGTCCACCGACATCCACTGCCACAGCAGTTGGCTGTACGCACCGCCCTCAGGCGGGGCGACGTTGAACTGCCAGATCACGTAGGCGGCGGTCGCGGCCGAGAGGCCGACCGAACCGACACCGATCAGGGCGGACAGGTTCTCCGAGAACCGCCCGCGCGAGAACGACAGCAGCAGGAAGCCGATCAGGGGAAAGACGAAAGTCAGGAAGAGAAGGTTCATCCGCGCATCTCACTGGCAGCATCGATGTCGAGAGTGTGGAAGCGGCGATACAGCTGCAGCAGGATTGCCAGGCCAATGCTGGCCTCGGCGGCTGCCAGGCTGATCACCAGAATGAACATCACCTGACCGTCGGGTTGGACCCAACGGGCACCGGCGACGATGAACGCCAGGGCTGCGGCGTTCATCATGACTTCCAGGCTCATGAGTACGAAGAGGATGTTGCGGCGGACCATCAGGCCGACCAGACCTAAGCAGAACAGGATGCCGGCGACCGCCAGACCATGCTCGAGAGGGATAGCACCCATGATTTACTCCTTCGCCTCGTTGCGGCCCAGGTGGAAGGCGGTGACGGCCGCAGCCAGCAGCAGCATCGAGGCCAGTTCGACCACCAGCAGGTAGGGGCCGAACAGGCTGATGCCGACGGCCTTGGCGTCAACCGTGGTACCGCTGATGGCAGCGCCGCTCGGATTGGCGAACAGCACGTACAGCAGTTCCAGCAGCAGCAGGGCGGCGAGGATCACCGGCCCTGCCCAGATGCCCGGCTTGAGCCAGCCACGTTCCTGGGCGACCGAGGCCGGCCCCAGGTTGAGCATCATCACCACGAAGACGAACAGCACCATGATGGCGCCAGCGTAGGCGATCACTTCCAGGGCGCCGGCGAACGGCGCACCCAGGGAGAAGAAGATCATCGCCACGGAGATCAGCGAAATGATCAGGTAGAGCAGGGCGTGCACGGGGTTTGTGCCGGTCACCACCCGAAGGGTGGAGACCACGGCGATCCCGGATGCGAAGTAGAAAGCGAATTCCATCTTTCTGTCCTTATGGGAGCAAGCTCTTCACGTTGATCGGCTCGGCTTCGTTCTGCGCAGAGCCTTTCGGCTTGCCAGCGATGGCCATACCCGCAACACGGTAGAAGTTGTAGTCAGGGTTCTTGCCGGGGCCGGAGATCAGCAGATCTTCTTTCTCGTACACCAGGTCCTGACGCTTGAACTCGGCCATTTCGAAATCCGGAGTCAGCTGGATCGCGGTGGTCGGGCACGCCTCTTCACACAGGCCACAGAAGATGCAGCGCGAGAAGTTGATGCGGAAGAACTCCGGGTACCAACGGCCGTCCTCGGTCTCGGCTTTCTGCAGCGAGATGCAGCCGACCGGGCAGGCCACCGCGCAGAGGTTGCACGCTACGCAGCGCTCCTCGCCGTCGGGGTCGCGGGTGAGGACGATGCGGCCGCGATAGCGTGGCGGCAGGTACACGGGCTCTTCGGGGTATTGCAGGGTGTCGCGCTTGCGGAACCCGTGGGAGAACACCATCACCAGGCTGCGCAGCTGAGTGCCGGTGCCCTTAACGATGTCGCCGATATACTTGAACATGGGTCAAATCCTCACTGGGCCGCGACGGCTGGCGTGTTGTAGAGCACGATCGCAGCGGTCACCAGCAAATTGATCAGGGTCAGCGGCAGGCAGAACTTCCAGCTGAAGTCCATCACCTGGTCATAGCGCGGGCGCGGGATCGAGGCGCGCAGCAGGATGAACAGCATGATGAAGAACGCGGTCTTCAGCGCGAACCACAGGAACGGTACTTGCGGCAGCAGGCCGAACGGGCCGTGCCAGCCACCGAAGAACAGGGTTACCAGCAGTGCCGAGACCAGGATGATGCCGATGTACTCACCGACGAAGAACATGCCCCATTTCATGCCGGCATATTCGATGTGGTAGCCGTCGGCCAGTTCCTGTTCCGCTTCCGGCTGGTCGAACGGGTGACGGTGAGTCACGGCGACGCCAGCGATGAAGAAGGTGCAGAAGCCGAAGAACTGCGGAATGATGAACCACAGGTTCTGGGCCTGGTATTCAACGATGTCGCGCATGTTGAACGAGCCCACCTGTACCACCACGCCCATCAGCGCCAGGCCCAGGAACACCTCGTACGACACGGTCTGCGCCGAGGCCCGCAGGCTGCCGAGCAGGGCGTACTTGTTATTCGACGACCAGCCGGCGAACAGCACGGCGTAGACCGACAGACCGGCCATGGCGAAGAAGAACAGCAGGCCGATGTTCAGGTCGGCGACGCCCCATACCGGGGTGATCGGGATGACCACGAAGGCGATCAGCAGGGCGCTCATCGCCACCACCGGTGCCAGGGTGAAGATCATGCGGTCGACGAAGGGTGGGTTCCAGTCTTCCTTGAAGAACATCTTCAGCATGTCGGCAGCGATCTGGAACATGCCGAACGGGCCGACGCGGTTCGGACCATACCGGTCCTGCCACCAGCCCAGCAGACGACGTTCGACGAAGCTCAGCAGCGCGCCGCAGACCACCACCGCCAGCAGAACCACGATGGCCCGCACGACGGTGAGAATCACATCGATCACTTCGGGGGTGAACCAGCTCATTGTGCTGCCTCCTGCAGGCCTTCGACGGATGCACCGAAGATGGCAGGCGGAATGCCGGCCAGGCCTTTGGGCAACGCAACCAGGCCAGCGCCCAGTTCTTCATTGATGCGCAGCGGCAGGCGCAGCGAAACGCCCGCGACGTTCAGGCTCAGCAGTGCGCCGTCGTTTACGCCCAGACGGTCGGCTTCGGACTTGGCAAGGCCCACGTAGGCCGCCGGGATACGCTCCTGCACCGGTGCCGCGCGCGAAGAGTTCTCCTCGCTGCCGAACAGGTGGAAGAAGGGTACGGCAGTCCAGGTGCCGCGCGCCGGGTTGAAGGCGCTAGGGATAGTGTTGAACCAGTTCAGGCGATCGCCTTGCGATTCGATCAGGCGCACGCCAGGGTCACCGGCACGCAGGTGGCCACCGACTTCATCCTGGAACTTGTTCCAGGCTTGCGGCGAGTTCCAGCCCGGCGACCAGGCGAATGGCACTTGCTGGCGCGGTTCGGCCGAGCCCGAGTAGCCTTCCATCGAGAAGGCGAACGCGGTGTCCTTGTCCTGCGGGGTGCGCGGCTCATGGACGCTGATGTTGGCGCGCATGGCGGTGCGGCCCGAGTAGCGCAGCGGCTCACGGGCAAGCTTCAAGCCCTTGATGCGGAACGCGGCGCTTGGCGCTGCGTTGACGATGCCGGCCAGTTGCGGTGCGGCGTTGGCGCAGGCGCTGGTGACGTGGTCCAGTTGGGTCCAGTCGACCGGCTTGTTCAGCAGGGTGGCACGCAGGGCGTGCATCCAGCGCCAGCCTTCGTGGATCTGGATGCTGCTGTCCAGGTACTGCGGGTCGAACACCTGGAAGAAGCGCTGGGCGCGGCCTTCCTGGCTGACCAGGGTGCCGTCGCCTTCGGCGAAGGACGCCGCAGGCAGGACCAGGTCGGCGCGGTCGCTGGTGGCGGTCTTGGAGTGGTCGGCGACGATCACCACTTTTGCGGCGGCGAGCGCAGCATCGACCTTGGCGGCCGCTACGCGGGCGTACAGGTCGTTCTCCAGCACGACGATGGCGTCGGCCTTGCCGGTGATGACGGCGTCCAGCGCAGCATCGACGGAGTCACCGCCCATCATGGCCATGCCAAGGCTGTTGGCCTCAGGTACCACTAGGCTCAGTGAGCCGTTCTTCTCGCGCAGCTTGAGGGCCTTGGCGATGTTGGCGGCGGCTTCGATCAGTGCGGCGTCAGCCAGCGAAGTACCGGCAACCACCAGTGGGCGCTTGGCGGCCACCAGAGCGTCGGCGATGCGCTGGGCCATTGCCTTCGCTTCGGCGTCCAGGCCTTCGACGGCGGGGGCGCTCGGGTCGATGGCGTGGGCCACGGCGAAGCCCAGGCGGGCGAGGTCGGCAGGGGCTGCGCGCACACATTCCTCGGCGACGTCGTCGAGCTTGGTCTCGGCCAGCGAGGCAATGAACAGCGGGTACAGCGCGTGCTGACCGATGTTCTTCACGGCTGCATCGAGCCAAGGCTGCACTTTCATGCCTTCGGCCATGGCCTCGGCCTTGCCCTTGGTGGCCTGGCGCACAGCCAGGGCGACGCGGGCGGCGGTTTGCGTGAGGTCTTCGCCGAGTACGAACACGGCGTCGTGGTCTTCGATGTCGCGCAGGGTCGGGACTGGCAGCGGGCTGTTGTTCAGCACGTCCAGCACCAGGCGCACGCGGCTCAGCTCACCGGCTTCCATACCCGAGTAGAAGTAGTCGGCGCCGACCAGCTCGCGCAGGCCGTAGTTGCTCTCGAGGCTGGCGCGTGGCGAGCCGATGCCGACGATGGTACGGCCGCGCAGCAGGTCAGCGGCCTTGTCCAGCGCGGCGTCGAGGCCCAGCTTGCTGCCATCGGCCAGCAGCGGCTGGCGTGGGCGGTCGCTGCGGTTGACGTAGCCATAGCCGAAGCGGCCACGGTCGCACAGGAAGTACTGGTTCACCGAGCCGTTGAAGCGGTTCTCGATGCGGCGCAGTTCGCCGTAGCGCTCACCGGGGCTGATGTTGCAGCCGCTGGAGCAGCCGTGGCAGATGCTCGGGGCGAACTGCATGTCCCACTTGCGGTTGTAGCGCTCGGAGTGGGTCTTGTCGGTGAATACGCCGGTTGGGCAGACCTCGGTGAGGTTGCCGGAGAACTCGCTCTCCAGCACGCCATCTTCAACGCGACCGAAGTACACGTTGTCGTGGGCGCCGTAGACACCCAGGTCGGTGCCGCCTGCGTAGTCCTTGTAGTAGCGCACGCAGCGGTAGCAGGCGATGCAGCGGTTCATCTCGTGGGCGATGAACGGGCCGAGGTCCTGGTTCTGGTGGGTACGCTTGGTGAAACGGTAGCGGCGCTCGTTGTGGCCGGTCATTACCGTCATGTCCTGCAGATGGCAGTGACCACCTTCCTCGCACACCGGGCAGTCGTGCGGGTGGTTGGTCATCAGCCATTCGACGACGCTGGCACGGAACGCCTTCGACTCGTCATCGTCGATGGAGATCCAGGTGCCGTCGGAGGCAGGGGTCATGCAGGACATGACGATGCGACCACGGGTGTCGTTCTCGTCGGTGTACTGCTTGACCGCACATTGCCGGCAGGCGCCGACGCTACCGAGCGCCGGGTGCCAGCAGAAATAAGGGATGTCGAGGCCGAGCGACAGACAGGCCTGTAACAGGTTGTCTGCACCGTTGACTTCGAGCGCTTTGCCGTCTACGTGGATAGTGGCCATGGTTCAAAGTTCTTCGTTGGCCCGCGTGAGCAGGCGTGGCTAATGGAAATCAGTGAGCTTGCGGCCGGCCGCGAATGGTTCGGGCCGGCCTGCAAGCTGGGGGGGGGGGGGGGGGGCCGCCCCCCCCC
>NZ_JABWRO010000130.1:0-14915 GCF_014268985.1 Pseudomonas sp. RW10S2
CGGCCGCTTCGCGCCCGATCGCGGGACAAGTCGGGACGCCAAACCGCCGCTCCCACAGGGGGTTGGGCTGGACGTTAAATTTTGAGCAAGACAATTGCTTCCACTGGTGAGGTGGATTTCAGGCGATGTCGCGCAACTCCCGACGCAGGATCTTGCCTACCGGCGTCATGGGCAGTGAATCGCGCAGCACGATGTGCTTGGGCACCTTGTAGCCGGTGAAGTTGGCCTTGCAGAAGGTCTTGAGCTCCTCGACGCTGACACCGCCCGCCCGAGGAACCACGAACAGTTTTACCGCTTCGCCGGAGCGTTCGTCGGGCACGCCGATCACCGCGCAACTGGCCACCTGCGGGTGGCCCATGACCACGTCCTCGATCTCGTTGGGATACACGTTGAAGCCCGAGACGATGATCATGTCCTTCTTGCGATCGACGATGCGGGTGAAGCCGTCCGGGTCGATCACCGCGATGTCGCCGGTCTTGAACCAGCCGTCGGCATCCAGCGCCTGGGCTGTCGCCTCCGGCTGCTGCCAATAGCCCTTCATGACCTGCGGCCCCTTGATGCACAGCTCGCCGCGTTCGCCCAGCGGCATTTCGTTGCCGTCGTCGTCGATGACCTTGAATGCAGTCCCGACCACCGGGATGCCCACCGTACCCAGCCGCGCCAGTTGCCCGTAGGGGTTGGTGCTGGCCACCGGGGAGGTTTCGGTCAGGCCGTAACCCTCGACGATGCGACAGCCAGTCAGGCTCTCCCAGCGCTCGGCGGTGGCCTTGACCAACGCCGTGCCGCCCGAGTTGGTGACCTTCAGCGCCGAGAAATCCAGCGACTTGAAGCCCGGGTTGTCCATCAACGCGACGAACAGTGTGTTCAGGCCCAGCAGCGCCGAGAAGCGCCACTTGCCCAGCTCCTTGATGAAGCCCGGAATGTCGCGCGGGTTGGTGATCAGTACGTTGTGATTGCCCGTGACCATCATGCACATGCAGTTCGCAGTGAAGGCATAGATGTGATACAGCGGCAGCGGTGCGATCATCACCTCCTGCCCTTCCTTGATCAGCGGCTGGCCGTCGGGCCCGTGCTGGGCGAAGCAGGCCAGTACCTGCAGCATGTTGGCGACCAGGTTGCCGTGGGTGAGCATCGCGCCCTTGGCCAGCCCCGTGGTGCCGCCGGTGTATTGCAATACGGCGACATCCTCGAGCGTCTGCACCACCGGCTTGTGCGTGAGCTCACGGCCCTCGCGCAGTACCTGCTTGAACGACACGGCCTGGGGCAGGCGGTAGGCCGGCACCATCTTCTTCAGCTTGTCGACCACCGTGTTGACCAGCCAGCCCTTGGCGGCGGGCAGCAGGTCGCCCATCTTCGCCTCGATCAGGTATTCGATGCCGGTATCGGGCAGCACCGTCTGCACCCGCTGGCCGAACATGTTCAGGTACACCAGCGCACGGGCGCCGGAGTCATTGAACTGGTGGCGCATCTCGCGCTCGGTGTACAGCGGGTTGGTGTTGACCACGATCAACCCGGCGCGCATCGCACCGAAGACGGCGATGGGGTATTGCAGGACATTGGGCATCTGCACGGCGATGCGATCACCGGGCTTGAGGTCGGTGTGCTGTTGCAGCCAGGCCGCAAAGGCCGCCGAATGGCGCTCCAGTTCGGCGTAACTGAGGGTGACACCGAGGTTGCTGAACGCCGGCCGGTCGGCGAAGCGTTTGCAGGAACGCTCGAACACCTCGACGACGGATTTGTAAGCAGTGATGTCTATGGTGGAAGGCACGCCCGCCGGGCGCTTGTCATTCCAGAAGTCGGCTTGCATTTATTGTTGTTCCTCAGCCTGAACCGTCCATGACCTGATTGCCCAGCGGCAAAAAGGCGTTCAGCCGACGTTAGCAGGTAAGCCGGAGGTGGCAAATACGCCAAGGGCTGCCATTAACATTGTGAATCTTATTTGTGCCCCTGCTGCAATCCTGGTCATTGTGCATACACTGAGCTCAATCCCGTGCACAAAGGATTTCCCATGCCCCACGACGCCTTCTGGCTACCCGCCAGCGAGCACTGCAGCCTGTACGTCCACCAGTGGCTGTCGCAGACGCCGGTCAAGGCCGTTGTGCTGCTGGCCCATGGCATGGCCGAGCACGCCGGGCGCTACCGGCGCCTGGGCCATGCGCTGAACGATGCCGGCTTTGCCCTGTTCGCCCCTGATCTGCGTGGCCACGGCCGCACCGCGGAGCTCGGTAGCCTCGGTCTGTTCGCCCATCAGCACGGCTGGAACACGGTGGTCAACGACCTGGGCCTGCTCAGCCAGCACATCGGCCAGCAGTTCCCCGGCACGCCGCTGTTCCTGTTCGGCCACAGCATGGGCAGCTACATCGCCCAGGCGTACCTGCTGCACCACAGTGGCAGCCTGCATGGGGCGGTGCTCAGCGGCTCGAACTTCCAGCCGCCTGCGCTCTATCGCGCAGCACGCCTGATCGCCCGCCTGGAGGCCTGGCGCCAGGGGGTGGAGGGCAAGAGCGCGCTGATCGACTGGCTGTCGTTCGGCTCGTTCAACAAGGCCTTCAAACCCAACCGCACGGCGTTCGACTGGCTCAGCCGCGACCCGGCCGAGGTCGACGCCTACATCGACGACCCGCTGTGCGGCTTTCGTTGCAGCAACCAGCTGTGGCTCGACCTGCTGCAAGGCCTGGCACAGATCAGCCAACCGCGCCATCTGGCGCAGATCGATCCGAACCTGCCGATGCTGGTGATCGGCGGCGAATGTGATCCGGTCAGCGCCGGCAAGCGTCTCACCCACCTGGCCAACGCCCTGCGCGCGACCGGCAATCGCCATGTACAATTGCGCGTCTACCCGCAGGCACGCCACGAAGTGCTCAACGAAACCAATCGCGACGAGGTCACCCACGACATCATTGCCTGGCTGGAACAGGCACTGGCCCTTGGCCGCCCTGCCCGCAGCGAATGATGTGCACCGCCTCGTCCCTCCAAGGAAGCCCTGATGACCCAGGTCACCAACACGCCCTACGAAGCCCTCGAAGTCGGCCAGAAAGCCAGTTATGAAAAATCGGTGGAAGAACGCGACATCCAGCTGTTCGCCGCCATGTCCGGTGACCACAACCCGGTGCACCTGGACGCCGAGTTCGCGGCCAAGAGCATGTTCCGCGAGCGCATCGCCCACGGCATGTTCAGCGGTGCCCTGATCAGCGCCGCGGTCGCCTGCACCTTGCCAGGGCCCGGCACCATCTACCTGGGGCAGAAGATGAGCTTCCAGAAGCCGGTGAAGATTGGCGACACCCTGACCGTACGCCTGGAAATCCTCGAGAAGCTGCCCAAGTTCAAGGTGCGCATCGCCACCAACGTGTACAACCAGAACGACGAACTGGTAGTCGAGGGCGAGGCCGAGATCCTGGCGCCACGCAAGCAGCAGACAGTAGAGCTGGTATCGCCGCCGAACTTTGTCGCCGGCTGATCGAGCAGTATCCTGTCGCGGATCTACCCGCGACAGGGCTCCAACGCCCTCAGGCAGCGCTCGATATGCCGCCGCTCAGGTTCCTGGCGGGCCAGCGCCAGCGCCCTGCCCCACGCCTCCCGAGCCTGCTGCACATGCCCCAATTGCCCGTGCAACTGAGCCCGTGCCGCGTGGGCCAGATGGTAGTCGAGCAACTCGCCCCGCCCCAGAATCGCCTCCACCTCTACCAGGCCCATCGCCGGTCCGTCACGACTGGCCAGCGCCACTGCGCGGTTGAGTTCGATCACAGGTGACGGCCAGTGCCGCAGCAACACGTCATACAGGCCGACGATCTCTGCCCAGTCGGTGTCCTGGGCGCTGGCGGCCTCGGCATGCACTGCAGCGATCGCCGCCTGCACGCTGTAGGGCCCGATATCACGGCTGCCCAGCGCATGACGCACCAAGGCACACCCCTCCTCGATCTGTGCCTTGTCCCACAGGCTACGGTCCTGCTGGTCGAGCAGCACCAGCTCGCCTTCGCCATCGGTGCGCGCCTGCTGGCGCGACGCTTGCAACAGCATCAACGCCAGCAGGCCAAACACCTCTGGATCCGGCAGCAATTGCGCCAGCAGCCGCCCCAGGCGAATCGCCTCGTCACACAGGTCGCGCTGCACCAGGTCTTCCCCCGCCGACGCCGAATAGCCTTCGTTGAACACCAGGTAAATCACCCGCAACACACTTTCCAGGCGCTCGGCCAGTTCGCCCATGGCGGGCACCTGGTAGGGAATCCGTGCATCGCGGATCTTGGCCTTGGCCCGCACGATGCGCTGGGCGATGGTCGAGGGCGACTGCAGGAACGCGCGGGCGATCTGCTCGGTGGTCAGATCGCACACCTCACGCAGGGTCAAAGGCACCTGGGCATCGGCGGACAACGCCGGGTGACAACAGGTGAAGATCAAGCGCAAGCGGTCGTCAGCGAGCAGTTCCTCCTCGCTCGGATCCTGCGACGGGTCCTCGAGCTGCATGATCAGCGCCGCCTGCGAACGATCGAAACGGGCGCGTCTGCGCAAGGCATCGATGGCCTTGAAGCGCCCGGCCGAGACCAGCCAGGCCCGGGGGTTATCCGGCATGCCGTCGCGCTGCCAACGCTCCACGGCAATGAAGAAGGCATCATGCAGGGCCTCCTCGGCCAGGTCGAAATCACCCAACAGGCGGATCAGGGTCGCCAGGATGCGCCGCGAGTCGCGCCGGTAGATAACCTCGACCTGGGTGCGCAGTTCATCACCCGTCATCGTGTTGCGGTCCGCGGCGTCATCTTGGCTGACCTCCCGTCATCAGGGTTGCAGTTCGCGCACCGGCCTCACTTCGACACTGCCGACCCGCGCCGCCGGAATGCCTTTGGCGATGTTCAGTGCCTCGTTGAGGTCACGGGCATCGACCAGGTAGAAGCCGGCCAGTTGCTCCTTGGTTTCGGCGAAGGGCCCGTCGGTCAGGCTCATCTTGCCAGCGCGCATGCGCACCGTAGTGGCGGTCTGCACCGGCTTGAGCGCCTCGGCCGCAAGCATCCGCCCGGAGCCGTGCAGCGACTCGGCGTAAGCCATGCACTCGGCGTCTTCGGGGCTGTCGGGCAGGCTGTGCAGCAGCCCCTCGTCACAATAGACCAGGCACAGGTATTTCATGATCGTCTCCAGCTGACGGGCGGTTCAGGGCTTGAGGTCGAAGCGAGCCTTCTGGGTTTCCATGTCGAACGGTGCCGACCAGTGCTCATGGATCACCTGCCAGCGCCCTGCACTACGACGATAGCCCACCGTGACGCGCATGAAGCCGCACTGGCTTTCATCGTCGGCCGGGCCGCAGCGGTTGAGCCAATGCGCCAGGGCCAGGTCGCCATCGGCCTGGACGGTCAGCTCGGCCACCTCGAAGACCATCGGACCGGTGCAAAAGCCCATGCACATTTCCCAGTGTGCCTGGTAGGCAGCCTTACCCTTGAATTGCAGGGCCTGGATGGCGTCGAAGGCAACGATGTCA
The DNA here is from genome assembly GCF_014268985.1 of Pseudomonas sp. RW10S2. Lineage (NCBI taxonomy): Bacteria > Pseudomonadati > Pseudomonadota > Gammaproteobacteria > Pseudomonadales > Pseudomonadaceae > Pseudomonas > Pseudomonas sp. RW10S2. The sequence goes on from NZ_JABWRO010000130.1 coordinate 5,465, forward strand.
TCGGCATAGGGCGCGACGATGGCCGGCAGGTCGCGCTCGCGCACGGCCTGGATCCAGCCGTCGATGAGTTGACGGATTTCGGTTTCGGCGGGGGTATTCATGGGCAAGCCTCCAGCAGGTCATCAGTGGGTGGCGCCGAGTGTTTGCGGCGCCTTCACTGATGGTCGACTGGGGATGGGAAGAATCGACAACGCTGGAAAACTTTTTGCGGTTTTCCGTTATCGGCCTGTGCCGACGGGCCTTCGCTGTCTTTACCCAGCCAACACCTGCGCATAACGCGCCCGGTCCACGTTGGCCCCGCTCAACACCACCGCAACCCTCCTGCCCTGCTGGCGTTCGCGCTCCTGCAACAGTGCGGCCAGCGCTGCGGCGCCCGCGCCTTCGGCGGTGTTGTGGGTGGTTTCGTGGTAGAGGCGCATGGCCTGGGCGATCTCGTCATCGCTCACCCGGACGATGCGCGCAGCATGCTCACGCACCAGGGCGAAAGCGTCCGGGTGCGGCACGCGGCAGGCCATGCCGTCGGCAAAGGTGTCGGCGGTGGCCGTGGTGACGATACGCCCCAGCTCGAAGCTCTGTGCATAGGCATCCGCGGCGCAGGACACCACGCCAACGATCTCGGTCCGCAGCCCCAGCAGGTTACGCGCCTGGATCAGCCCGCAGATGCCAGACCCCATACCGATCGGCACATACACGGTGTCGAGGTCCGACACGGCCTCGAACAACTCCAACGCATAGGTCGCCACGCCGCGCACCAGCTCAGGGTGGAACGAGGGCACCATCCGGTAGCCGCGCTGTTCGGCCAGCTGGGCGGCGTACTCACGGGCCACGTCGAAATCGACACCATGCTCGATCAGTTCGGCACCCAGCGCACGCATGGCGGCGTTCTTCTCCCGCGAGTTGCCTTCAGGCACCACGATCACCAGCGGCAAGCCTGCCTGGCGCGCCGCCAGGGCCATGCTCTGGCCATGATTGCCGCGGGTGGCGGTGACCAGCCCCGCAGGCACATCACCGCTGGCCAGCAGCGAGCGCACATAGACCAGCCCGCCGCGCACCTTGAATGCGCCAGTCGGCGCATGGTTCTCATGCTTGACCCACAGTTGGCAGCCGGCCCGCTCGGCGAGCAACGGCCAGACGCGCTGTGGCGTCGCAGGCACATGCTGGTGAACGAAATCGGCGGCTTCGCGCAGGGCAGTGAGGTCGAACATGGCGATCATCCTTCATCGAGGGCAGTTGCGACGATCCTGAGCGCCGGGCATTGTATGGGTCAAACCTTATATTGCATGGGTAGCAATTTCGTGTGGACCCCGGAACTGATCGACGACGCCCAACCCCGCTACCTGGCACTGGTCGATGCCATCGCCGCCGCCATCGAACGCGGTGAACTCAAGGTAGGGGAACGTCTGCCGCCACAACGGCGCCTGGCCTGGAAGCTGGGGCTCAACCCGAGCACCACCCAGCAGGCTTACCGCGAAGCTGCCGCGCGACACCTGGTGGCCGGCGAAGTGGGACGCGGTACCTACGTATTGGCGGGCAGCAAGGAAGCAACGCTGTTTCGCCTCAAACAGCACGACCGGCATTCGTCGCTGATCGACCTGTCGACCAACGTGCCGGTGGCCGATCCGCACCCGCACGACCTGCAGCACAGCCTCCAGGCATTGCTGCAGGCGGACGACCTCAACCTGCTCGATCACTACCTCGATCATGACCAGTTGCTGCTCGCTCGTCTGCATGGCGCACGCTGGCTGGCCCAGCGCGGACTGGTGCTGGGCGCTGACGACCTGCTGCTGTGCGGCGGCGCCCAGCAAGGGCTGGCCTGTGTGCTGCAGTCGCTGTGCCAGCCCGGCGAGGCGGTCATGGTCGAAGCCCTGACCGCACCAGGGATCAAGGCAGCGTGTCGCCAGTTGCGCCTGCCAGTGCATGGCGTGGCCCTGGATCACCAGGGGCTGCGCCCGGATGAGCTCGACCGGGTGACGCGGGCCAGTGGCGCCAGGGTGCTGGTGACCACGCCGACCCTGCACAATCCCACCGGGGCCTGCATGGACGACAGCCGTCGCCAGGCCGTCGCCGAGGTGGTGAAGCGCCACGGCCTGCGGGTGATCGAAGATGATGTCTATGGCGCACTGAGCGAGCGGCCCCCCTTCTACCCCTTGCTCGACGGCCAGGGGATACTCGTCAGCAGCTTGTCCAAGACGGTCGCGGCGGGGCTGCGCCTGGGCTGGATCGCCGCACCGGCGTCAGTGCTGGAACACATCGACCCGCATGCCCGGGCCACGCACTGGCCGGTGTCACCGCTGAACCTACGCATCGCCTGCCAATGGATCGCCAATGGCACAGCCGCGCGGCGGCTGGCTTGGCAACGGGAGGAAATCGGGGAACGCTGGCGCCTGGCGCGACGTCTGTTCGGTGAGGCGATGCGCGCTCAGGATGAGCCCTCGCCACATGTCTGGGTAAGCACCCCGGGGCCTGCTGAAGCACTGGTAGGCGCGTGCCGGGCACGTGGGGTCGAAGTGGTGCCGGCCAGTGTCTTCGCGGTGGGTGGCGATGAGGTCAGGGCCGTGCGCATCAGCCTGTCGGCCGCCACCAGCCGCGCGCAGCTCAAGCAGGGGCTGGACGTCGTGCGCGCGGTACTTGGCGAGCTGGCAGGGAGATAGCCCTCACCCCTGCTGGCAACCCTCGCCCATGGCTCGGTACTGAATGGTGTGCACCTGACCTTGATGATCTTCATAGGTCATGGTGGCCGGCACCACCTCGCAGACATCGGGGATGGTCGACAGATTGATCACCCGCTTGATATCCAGGTTCATCGAGTAATCGTACTGCACCGGGGGCTGGGGCTGGGTGGTCTTGGCCTCGTCCGCGAGGGCGAGCGAAGACATCCCGACCAATGCAAGAATGAGTAATGTTTTCATGAGTCTGTGGCCTTGAAAGCAATCACGTTGATCGATTGACTTCTTATGCCGTCACTGGCGCGGAGAAGTTGTCATCGTCGGCGATGACACGAAGCACCGATCCCGCATCGTCGTACTGCAGAAGGGATGAGTGAAATTCTACGCCCGCCACCGAATACTTGAACCCTGCAGTCGGATATTCACCCTTGCCAGATTTGCAACAATCTGCGACAAAGCCCCCCATGACCCTGCCCGAATTCCTCCCGCTCTGCCGCTCGCAGCGCCGCCTGCTCGACCACTTCTACCGCCAGCACGGCTCGCGCATGCGCGCCAGCGCAGAGGGCCAACTGTGGGTCGCGCGTAATCAGGTCATGGTGGGTGCATTGAACCTGACGCCCGTCGCCGATGGCCACTGGCTGACCGGCCTGTTCGTGGCGCCACAGTGGCGTGGCCAGGGTGTCGCTGCAGGGCTGGTAGGCGCAGCGCTGGCCGACAGCACAGGCCCGACCTGGCTGTTCTGCCACCCCGACCTGCAAAGCTTCTATGCGCGCCAGGCATTCACAACGGCGAGCGCCCTGCCCGCCGAACTGGCCTCGCGGCTGGCCCGCTACCAACGCAGCAAAGCGCTGGTAGCGATGGTGTGCGCTCAGTCGTCGGCAACGTCGAGCCCGGGAAACAGCACATCGGTATAGCCGAAGCGGGCAAAATCCTGGATGCGCGATGGGTAGAGCCGGCCGATGAGGTGATCGCACTCATGCTGCACCACCCGCGCATGAAAGCCATCGGCGAAGCGGTTGATCGGGGCACCCTGGGGGTCGAGGCCCTCATAGCGGATGTGCTTGTAGCGGGGCACGACACCGCGCAAGCCCGGCACTGACAGGCACCCTTCCCAACCGTCCTCGAGCTCGGTGGACATCGGGGTGATCAACGGGTTGAGCAGGATGGTCTGCGGCACGGGCTCGGCGTCCGGATAGCGCTCGCTGCGCTCGAATCCGAAGATCACCAGCTGCAGGTCGATGCCGATCTGCGGCGCGGCCAGGCCGACGCCACCGACGTGGCGCATGGTCTCGAACATGTCGTCGATCAGTTGCTGCAGCTCTGGGCTGCCGATCATCTGCTCGGGCACAGGCGGTGCGATGCGCAGCAGGCGCTCATCGCCCATCTTGAGGATGTCACGGATCATCAGGGGTTCGGCTCACGGGTCTGGGGTTCGGCATGCGCGGGATGCTCATGGCCGAGCACAGTGATGGTCTCCTTCGGCTGCTCGCCGTCGAAATCCTTCTCGCCGGGGTTCTTGCCTTCAGCCGACATGTGCTCGATCACCGCATTCATCTCGGCGCCCAGCAATAGCACGGCGGCGGAGATATAGAAATACAGCAACAGCACGATGATCGCCCCGATGCTGCCGTACATGGCGTTGTAGTCGGCGAAGGTCTTGACGTAGTAGGCAAAGCCCAATGAGGCGATGATCCACACCACCACCGCCAGCACCGAGCCTGGGGTGATGAAGCGGAATTTCTGCTTCACGTCGGGCATCACGTAGTAGATCAACGCCACCGCCACCATCATCAGGATGATGATCGCCGGCCAACGCAGCACGGTCCAAATGGTGACGATCACCTCCTGCAGGCCGACCTGGGCGGCGATCCACTCCATCACCTGCGGCCCCAGCACCATGAGTGCGGCGGCGGCCAGCAGCATGCCAGCGATGCCGATGGTGTAGAAGATCGACAACGGGATGCGCTTCCACACCGGACGGCCCTCGGGCACATCGTAGGCGGCGTTCATGGCGCTCATCATCAGGCGCACACCGGCCGAGGCCGTCCACAGGGCGATGACGATACCCACCGAGAGCAATCCGCCCTTCGATTGCTGCAGTTGGTCGATCACCGGATTGACTTGTTCGAGTGCCTGGGGCGGCAGCACCAGTTCCGATTGCAGGCGCAACCAGGAGAAGAAGTCGGGCAGGTGCAGGAAACCGATCAGCGCGATCAGAAACAAAATGAAAGGGAACAGCGAGAACAGCATCTGGTAGGCCAGTGCCGAGGCATAGGTGGACATCTCGTCATCGAGGAATTCCTTGACGGTGCGCACCAGCACGCGGTGCAGAGGCAGGCCCTGCAGGGCGGGAAAAATCATAGCGTCTCCTTTCGCCGCTTGATCGTCGTGGTTGCAACTGTGCAGACAAGTCTAATAGACCACGCGCACCGCGTACTGCTCACTGGCGAAATCAGGAAAACGGCTACGGCGGACGTTGAGACAAAACGGTAAGGCCTCATGGGCGCAAAACGGCGCGCCCACAAGGCCCTGTGCATCAACCGCGGTTCAAGGCTTTTTCACCGCATCCTTGACCTTGCCCACCGCCTGCTGCCCTTCGCCCTTGAGTTCCTGGGCCTTGCCCTCGGCACGCAGCTTGTCGTTGTCGGTCACTTTACCGACGCCTTGCTTGATGTTGCCAACCGCTTCGTTGACCAGGCCCTTGACTTTGTCTTTAGTGCCGCTCATGGCGAATCTCCTGCAAAAAGAGACACGTGAACCGTGTCGACAAAAGGTGGACCGGTTCGCTTGCGCAAGAGTTTCAACAATTTCTCGGGCACCAAGCCGAACGGCAAACAGCGGGCGAATACCGCACCGAATTGTCCCAGCGCCGCTGCGCACTCGGAAGGCGCAGCTCTAGAATCCGGCCATTCATAAAAACAACAGTTCGTGGAAACCTTGCACATGCGATTGATACCCCTACTCGCGGCCATGCTGCCGTTGCTTCCCCTGCCCACCCTCGCCGCCGCCCCGACCGCCGTGCAAACCTTGCGGGTCGAGCGCTACACCGACGACGACCAACCCGGCACCCTGCGCTGGGCCCTGGAAACCAGCAACCGCAACCCCGGCCACTACCGCATCGACATCGCCGCGGTCGGCGAGCCGCCCTACGTGATCCGCCCGAGCCGGCCACTGCCTGAAATCAAAGGCCCGGTACGCATCACCGGCCTGGCCTGGGCACGTGACGGCCAGTACATCGCCATCGACGGCGCCGGCTACATCAAGGACCAGGGGGTACGCACCTGCCCAGGCGCCCTGCCCGGCCAGTTCGGCACCAATGTGCGCACCACCACCAACCCCGGCCTGGTGCTGCGCGACACCCAGGGCGTGCACCTGAGTGGCCTGGAAGTGCGCAACTTCTGCATCGGCATCCTGGTCAACCGCGCCAGCGGCAACGTGATCGAAGACAACCGCATCGTCGCCAACAAGGGCGGGGCCGGGATCATGCTCACGGGCGATGACGGCGCGGGCAACCCGACGGCCACCACCACACTCAACAACAAGGTGCTGCGCAACCAACTGGTCGACAACGGCGACGGGCTGGAGCTGACCCGCGGCGCCGCCTTCAACCTGGTGGCCGACAACCTGTTCCGCTCCACCGACGCCAATCCCGAGCCTTCCCAGGGCATCGAGATCCTGCTGGGCAACGACAACAGCGTGGTGCGCAACCGCTTCGAGAACTACTCCGACGGCCTGCAGATCAACTGGGGCAAGCGCAACTACCTGGGTGCCAATACCTTCACCGGCAACTCCATCGGCATCAGCGTGACCGGCGAGGGCAACATCCTCGACGGCAACCTGATCCACGGCAACCGCATTGGCGTGGCCCTGCGTCCGGAGCCGGAAGTCACCGCCACCCGCGTCACCGCCAACCGTATCTGGGGCAATGGCCTGGATATCCGGCGCTGCGAAGCGGGTGGCTCGTGCGTCGCGAACCAGCGCACTGGCGCGATCATCTTCGGTGTGCCGGCCCAGGCCCACGCGCTGTACGTCGGTTCGCGCGGTGTCGGCGCGGAACTGGCGAAAAAGGACCAGGCGATCATCTGCGATGGCAGCGGCCAACCCCAGCCGTGCCAGCCGCTGCCCAATCACAATCAGCAGGCGCCGCGTCTGATCGGGCTGGCCGGGCAGATGCTGCAAGGTGAAGTGCAAGGGCCGGCATCCAGCCTGCTGCGCATCGAGGTGTTCGGCAATGCGGCGGCGGATGGGCGGGAGGCGGAGCAGTATCTGGGCGAGGTGCTGGTCGCCAGCGATGCCCAGGGCAAGGCACGGTTCGAGAAGAGGCTGGACGGCAGTGACGGCTTGAACAGCTTCACCGCGACGGTGACCACAGCCGATGGCGCGACCTCGGAGTTGAGCCAGCCGTTGCGGCGCTGAAGCTCAGGGCCTCTTCACGGGCAAACCCGCGAGGAGGCCGACCCAACCCACCCCACAACCCTTGCCGCGCCCCGCGCCACCCCGCACAATGTCAGGCCTTTCTGGCGTCAACCCGCAGGAACCTGCATGAAACTCGACAAACCCACCGCCATCGCCCGGCGCAACCAAGCGCTGAACCGGCCGGTGCTAGACCGCGACAACACCCTGTTCGCCATCCTCGACAAGAAACGCAACCTGTGGTGGTTCGAGGTGCCGGTGGCATTGCTGCGCAAAGGCCAGCCCGATTGGGTCAACCTGCTGCTGCACTCCCCGGAAACCGACGAACTGCAGCACTTGAAAGTGCCGGTCAACTTCCTGCGCGCGCATCAGGAACAGATGGAAGTCCGCCACCCCGGCAAGCGCCGCTCGACCATCAGCCTGGCGCTGAGCGCCGACCGCGACTCGCTGCTGCGCGACACCCGCCCAGGCGGTGAGCAACTGGACTTCAGCACCTTCGTGCAGGCCTGATCAGGCCCGCTCGATGCGATCGTCATGGATGACGATCAGCCCCTGCTTGAACAGCCCGCCAATAGCCTTCTTGAAATTGCCCTTGCTGACGTTGAACAGCTTGGCGATCACTTCCGGTGCGCTCTTGTCGCACACCGGCAGCACGCCTCCGGATTCGTCCAGGCGCTTGAGGATCTGCTCCTGCAGGCTGTCGGCCAAGGCCGCGCCCACCGGCTGCAGACTCAGGGCGATCTTGCCGTCGTGGCGCACTTCCTTGATGAAGCCCTTCTCGTGCATGCCCGAGCGCAGGAACTTGAACACCTCGTTCTTGTGGATCAGGCCCCAGTGGCGGTTGTTGATGATCGCCTTGAAGCCCATTGGCGTCTCGCCCGCCACCAGCAACTCCACCGGCTGGCCCGCCTTGTAGTCGGCCGGGGTACGGTCGAGGTAGCGGTCCAGGCGCGCGGTGGCGGTGATGCGTCGGGTGCGCTTGTCGAGGTAAGCGTGCACCACGCAGTAATCGCCGATCTTCAACTGCTGCGCCTCTTCCGAGTAGGGCATCAGCAAGTCCTTGGACAGGCCCCAATCGAGGAAGATGCCGGCACCGTTGATGTCCTTGACCTTGAGACTGGCGAACTCACCGACCTGCACCTTGGGTTTCTCGGTGGTGGCGATCAGCTGGTCTTCGCTGTCGAGGTAGATGAACACGTTCAGCCAGTCGTCGAGCTCGAGCTCGGCGTCCTTGGGGAAGTAGCGCCTGGGCAGGAGGATCTCGCCGTCGGCGCCGCCGTCCAGGTACAGACCGAACTCCACGTGTTTCACGATTTGCAAACTGTTGTAACGCCCAAGCAGAGCCATTTCCGATGTTCCTCAAGACAAGGCGGCTATTCTACACCTGAAGCTGCCCGGCTGCCCGATCCGTGGGAACCGCCGAGCGCGGCGCGTATCTATTGCCTGGCAAGCAACCTGCAAGGATTCGCTCATGCCTGTCCGTCTGCCCAGAGCCCTGCTGCTCATTCTCGCGTTTGCCCTTACGCTCGCGGCCTGCAGCCGTATCGACCTCGCCTACCGCAACCTCGACCGGCTGGTGCCCTGGTCGCTGGGCGACTACCTGGACATGAATCGCCAGCAGAAGGCCCTGCTCGACGAACGGCTCAAGGAACACCTGGCCTGGCACTGCAAGACACAGCTGCCCGGCTACCTCGACTGGCTCGACAAGGTGCGCCTGATGGTTGCCAACCAGACCGTGACCGACCGGGCCCTGCAGCAGCGCACTACCGAGGCGCGCCAGGCCATTGGCCGGGTCGCCGAAGAAATCACACCCTCCGCGACCGAATTGCTGCGCGGCATGAGCGACGCGCAGGTCGCCGAAATGCGCAAGGCGTTCGATGACGACATTGCCGAACGCCAGAAACAGTATGTCGACACTCCGCTGCCCAAGCAGATCCAGGCGCGCGCAACGCGCATGGAAAAACGCCTGACGCCGTGGCTGGGCGAACTCAATGCCCGCCAGCGCCTGCGGGTGATGACCTGGTCCCAGGCCCTCGGCGATCAGAACAGCGAGTGGATCGCCAACCGCCAAGCCTGGCAGCAGCAGTTGGTGCTGGCCATGGAGCAACGCCGCTCGCCAGCGTTCGAGCCGCGCCTGGCGCAGCTGCTGCAGCGCAAGGAGAGCCTGTGGTCACCGGCCTACCGCATGGCCTTCGAGAACACCGAACTGCAGGCACGCAGCCTGCTTGTCGACCTGATGCAGCAGAGCAGCCCGGCGCAGCGGCAGTTCCTGCAGGATCGGCTGGCCAAGGTACGTCGTGACTTCAGCGAGCTGAAGTGCCTCAAGGGGTGAGGGTCGGGGTGGCCTTTTCGCGGGCAAGTCGCAGCGGCGA
>NZ_JABWRO010000131.1:0-14791 GCF_014268985.1 Pseudomonas sp. RW10S2
AAAAAAACCGGCGCTCAAGGCGCCGGTTCTTCTTTCACACCCTCAAAGCCTCACAGCCCGTCGAGCATCGCCTTGTTACGCACAGCGCCCTTGTCGGCGCTGGTCGCCAGCAGGGCGTAGGCCTTCAGTGCAGTGGTGACCTTGCGTGGACGCACTTCGGCAGGTTTCCAGCCCTTCTTGTCCTGTTCGACACGGCGTGCGGCCAACTCTTCGTCGCTGACCAGCAGGTTGATCGAGCGGTTCGGAATGTCGATCAGTACTTTGTCACCGTCCTTGACCAGGCCGATGGCGCCGCCCGAGGCCGCTTCCGGCGAAGCATGGCCGATCGACAGGCCCGAGGTGCCGCCGGAGAAGCGGCCGTCGGTGAGCAGTGCGCAGGCCTTGCCCAGGCCCTTGGACTTCAGGTACGAGGTCGGGTAGAGCATCTCTTGCATGCCCGGGCCGCCTTTCGGGCCTTCGTAGCGGATGATCACGATGTCGCCGGCCTTCACTTCGTCGGCGAGAATGCCGCGCACGGCGCTGTCCTGGCTTTCGAAGATCTTCGCGGTGCCTTCGAACACATGGATCGACTCGTCGACGCCCGCGGTCTTGACCACGCAGCCGTCCAGGGCGATGTTGCCGTAGAGCACGGCCAGGCCACCTTCCTGCGAGTAGGCGTGTTCGAAGCTGCGGATGCAGCCGTTCTCGCGGTCGTCGTCGAGGGTTTCCCAGCGGGTCGACTGGCTGAACGCGGTCTGGGTCGGGATACCGGCCGGGCCTGCCTTGAAGAAGGTGTGCACGGCTTCGTCATCGGTCTGGGTGATGTCCCACTTGGCGATGGCCTCTTCCATGCTGCGGCTGTGCACGGTCGGAAGGTTCGTGTGCAGCAGGCCGCCACGGGCCAGCGAGCCGAGGATGCTGAAGATGCCGCCGGCGCGGTGGACGTCTTCCATGTGGTACTTCTGGATGTTCGGCGCCACCTTGCACAGCTGTGGCACCTTGCGCGACAGGCGATCGATGTCGCGCAGGTCGAAGTCGACCTCCGCTTCCTGGGCGGCAGCCAGCAGGTGCAGGATGGTGTTGGTCGAACCGCCCATGGCGATGTCGAGCATCATGGCGTTCTCGAACGCCTTGAAGTTGGCGATGTTGCGCGGCAGTACCGACTCGTCGTTCTCGCCGTAGTAGCGCTTGCACAGCTCGACGATGGTGCGTCCGGCGGTGAGGAACAGCTGCTCGCGGTCGGCGTGGGTGGCCAGGGTGGAGCCGTTGCCCGGCAGGGCGAGCCCCAGGGCTTCGGTCAGGCAGTTCATCGAGTTGGCGGTGAACATGCCGGAGCACGAACCGCAGGTCGGGCAGGCGCTGCGCTCGTACTCGGCGACCTTTTCGTCACTGGCGGTCGAGTCGGCGGCGATGACCATGGCGTCGACCAGGTCCAGGCCGTGGCTGGCCAGCTTGGTCTTGCCGGCTTCCATCGGGCCGCCGGAGACGAAGATCACTGGAATGTTCAGGCGCAGGGCGGCCATCAGCATGCCGGGGGTGATCTTGTCGCAGTTGGAGATGCAGACGATGGCGTCGGCGCAGTGGGCGTTGACCATGTACTCGACGGCGTCGGCGATGATCTCGCGGCTCGGCAGCGAGTACAGCATGCCGTCGTGGCCCATGGCGATGCCGTCGTCGACGGCGATGGTGTTGAATTCCTTGGCCACGCCACCGGCGCGCTCGATCTCGCGGGCGACCAGCTGGCCCAGGTCCTTCAGGTGCACGTGGCCCGGGACGAACTGGGTGAACGAGTTGGCGATGGCGATGATCGGTTTCTTGAAGTCTTCGTCCTTCATCCCGGTGGCGCGCCACAGTGCGCGGGCACCCGCCATGTTGCGGCCCTGGGTGGAAGTCTTGGAACGATAATCAGGCATGAAGCACTCCTGGCGGCTTAATCAGGTCTCTGGAAAGGGGAGTGAGCTTCTCTTGTCCTTTGCGCCGAAGGCCGGTTGCCGCTGGCACGGATGGGGCCGAAGACAGCGCGGGATCGCCGCGTGCTTGGCCAGAGCTCATAAACCCGCCTGGGGATGTCTGGCGATGAATAGGCCGATTCTACACCGCTGGCGCGACGAGGGAATGACGATGTGTCTGGACGGTGCTTTTCGTCATTTGGACAGGGTGATGCAGGACATCTCCCAAATGCCCTTCCAGCGGTATTTTCCTGGTCTCGCTGCAGCTACCATCGCGCGCCGCATGGTGTTGGATATCTGAGCAGGGTTTTTGCCAAGGCAGCGCTGCAGTCATGGTCGGTCGATAGTTATCTAGTGCCCGGCTGTCCGCCGGGTCATTAGCCTGACGTCTTCTTGCGCTCGCAAAGGACTTGAGTCATGCGCCTGTTTCACTCCCTGGCGCGGGACGATATCGAGGATCTCAACGGCCCGCAGCCAACGGTCAGGACCGTGGGCATCATCATGGCCGACTTCCCGGGGGAGTCGCTGATCGCCAACATCATCGCCAACAATCACCACACATTGCATGACCTGGGGCTGTAGGCCAGCCCCAGGCAGGTGGGTCAGCTGTTGGGCAGCAACCGGCAGGTGATGCTCTTGATGTAGCGGGTTTCGGCGATTGCCGGGTGCACTGGGTGGTCCGGACCCTGGCCGCCGCGCTCGAGCAGTTGCAGGTTGCGGTCCAGGTGGCGGGCACTGGTCAGCAGGATGTTGTTCAGGTCATCTTCGGGCAGGTGCATGGAGCACGAAGCGCTGACCAGGATGCCGTCCTTGTTGAGCATGCGCATGGCCTGCTCGTTGAGGCGGCGGTAGGCGGCCTCGCCGTTCTTCAGGTCCTTCTTGCGCTTAATGAAGGCGGGTGGGTCGGCAATGATCACGTCGAAGCGTTCTTCGGCGGCCTTGAGTTCGCGCAGGGCCTCGAACACGTCGCCTTCGATGCAGGTCAGCTTTTCGGCAATGCCGTTGAGCGCGGCATTGCGCTCGACGCCATCCAGGGCAAAGCCCGAGGCATCGACGCAGAACACTTCGCTGGCGCCGAAGGCCCCGGCCTGTACGCCCCAGCCACCGATGTAGCTGAACAGGTCGAGCACGCGCTTGCCCTTGACGTAGGGCGCCAGGCGCGCACGGTTCATGCGGTGGTCGTAGAACCAGCCAGTCTTCTGGCCTTCACGTACCGGCGCTTCGAACTTCACGCCGTTCTCTTCCAGCGCGACCCAGTCTGGCACTTCGCCATAAACAGTCTCGACATAGCGGCCCAGGCCCTCGGCGTCGCGCGCGGCGGAGTCATTCTTGAACAGGATGCCACTGGGCTTGAGCACCTGTACCAGGGCAGCGATCACCTCATCCTTGTGAGCTTCCATGGTGGCCGAGGCCAGTTGCACCACGAGAATGTCGAAGAAGCGGTCGACCACCAGGCCCGGCAGCAGGTCGGAGTCGCCGTAGACCAGGCGGTAGCAGGGGTTGTCGAACAGGCGCTCACGCAGCGACAGGGCGACGTTCAGGCGGTGCACCAGCAGCGACTTGTCCAGCGGCAGCTTGGCATCGCGCGACAGCAGGCGGGCACAGATCAGGTTGTTCGGGCTCACCGCCACCACGCCCAGCGGCTTGCCGTTGGCCGCCTCGAGGATCGCCTGCTGCCCGGCCTTCAGGCCTTGCAGCGGAGTCGCGGCGACATCGACTTCATTGCTGTAGACCCACAGGTGGCCGGCGCGCAGGCGGCGGTCGGCATTGGCTTTGAGGCGAAGGCTGGGCAGGGACATGACGTCGCTCCGGAAAAAAGAGCGGGAGTATACCGCGTTGGCCTGGGGTTCGCTGGTGGGCTGGATGAAGTGTCGGCCTCATCGCTGCTAAAGTTAACCGCCCAGGAAACGATCCAGTGGTTGGTGCCCTGCAGGAGTACAGGGTTAGAATCTCTCGTCATTTCCGAGTGTGTACCCATGTCCCAGGAACTTTCCGCCGAACAGATCCAGCAAGCCTTGCAAGGCATCACCATTCCGCCGCAGCCGCAGATCATGGTGGACCTGCAGTTCGAGCAGTACATGCCCGATCCGGACCTGGAGACGATCGCCAAGCTGATAGCGCAGGATCCTGGTCTGGCCGGTGCACTGCTCAAGCTGGTGAACTCCCCGCATTTCGCGTTGGCCAACAAGATTGGCTCGATCCAGCGCGCCGTAAACCTGTTGGGCAGCCGCTCGATCATCAACCTGATCAACGCGCAGTCGATCAAGGGCGAGATGAGCGACGAAACCATCGTCACCCTCAACCGCTTCTGGGACACCGCCCAGGACGTCGCGATGACCTGCCTGACCCTGGCCAAGCGCACCGGCATCCAGGCGGTGGACGAGGCCTACACCCTTGGCCTGTTCCATGATTGCGGCGTGCCGCTGATGCTCAAGCGCTTCCCGACCTACATGGAAGTGCTGGAGGACGCCTACGCCAAGGCCGACGAACAAACGCGGGTGGTGGACACCGAGAACCGCGCGTTCAACACCAACCATTCGGTGGTGGGCTACTTCACCGCCAAGTCGTGGCGCCTGCCGGAGCACATCAGCGCGGCCATCGCCAACCACCACAACGCCCTGGCGGTATTCCGCGACGAGTCTTCACGCAACACCCAGACCCAGCTGAAGAACCTGCTGGCGGTGCTGAAAATGGCCGAACACATCTGTGCGTCGTACCGCGTGCTGGGCAACCAGAGCGTCGACCACGAGTGGAACGTCGTCGGGCCGCTGGTGCTGGACTACATCGGGCTGTCGGAGTACGACTTCGAGAGCCTCAAGCAGAACATCCGTGAAATGAGTGGCCACTGATCCATGCCTGAGTTGCCAGAAGTCGAGACCACCCGGCGCGGGATCGCGCCTTACCTGGAAGGCCAGCGAGTCAGCCGCGTGGTGGTGCGTGACCGGCGCCTGCGCTGGCCGATCCCCGAGGATCTGGATGTGCGCCTGTCGGGGCAGCGCATCGTCAGCGTCGAGCGGCGGGCCAAGTACCTGCTGATCAACGCCGAGGTGGGCACCTTGATCAGCCACCTGGGGATGTCTGGCAACCTGCGGTTGGTCGAGCTCGGGCTGCCGGCGGCCAAGCATGAACATGTGGACATCGAGCTGGAGTCGGGGCTGATGCTGCGCTACACCGACCCGCGTCGGTTCGGCGCCATGCTCTGGAGCCAGGACCCGCTCGGTCACGAGCTGCTGGTGCGCCTGGGGCCGGAGCCATTGACCGACCTGTTCGACGGCGAGCGGTTGTTCCAGCTGTCACGCGGGCGGTCGATGGCGGTCAAGCCGTTCATCATGGACAACGCCGTGGTGGTGGGGGTGGGCAACATCTACGCCACCGAGGCGCTGTTCGCCGCGGGCATCGATCCACGCCGCGAGGCGGGCGGGATCAGCCGGGCGCGTTATCTGAAGCTGGCGATCGAGATCAAGCGCGTGCTGGCGGCGGCCATCGAGCGTGGTGGCACCACGTTGCGCGATTTCATCGGTGGCGATGGGCAGCCGGGGTATTTCCAGCAGGAACTGTTCGTGTATGGGCGTGGCGGTGAGGCCTGCAAGGTGTGCGGGACCGAGCTGCGGGACGTGAAGCTGGGGCAGCGCGCTAGCGTGTTCTGCCCGCGCTGTCAGCGCTGAGATTCGTTCGGCGAACAGCCATTCCGCGCGCCGCAGCTTTGCGGGTCACTCCAGCACTGCGGCCTCACCGACCCCGCGCGGATCGCTGGCCGCCTCGAGCGTCCCGGCGCGTTTGTCCCAGTACAGCACCTGCTGGTTCCCATAGCTGCGCTGCACATCCTTGAGCTCATAGCCGCGTGCACGCAGCGCGGCTTTCTGCCTCTCATCGAAGGTGCCGGGCTCGTGCTCGATCACATCTGGCAAGTACTGATGGTGATAGCGGGGGATCGCCGGCCATTCGTTCACCGGCCGCCCTTCGAGAAAGCCGAGCATCGACAGCAGCACCATGCTCGGGATTCGGCTGCCGCCGGGCGTGCCGAAGCTGGCGAACTGTGACGGACTTTCGATGAAGCTCGGACTCATGCTCGACAGTGGGCGCTTGCCCGCGGCCACCGCATTGGCCTGGCTGCCGGCCAGGCCGTAGCTGTTGCTGCCTGTGGGGTCGGCGGCGAAATCGTCCATCTCGTTGTTCAGCACCACGCCGCTGCCGGGTACGGTAAAGGCTGCACCGAAGGGCAGGTTGACCGACAGCGTGGCCGACACGGCATTGCCTGTGGCATCGATCACGCTGAAGTGAGTGGTGTGGTCGCCCTCGCGCCAGGCGGGCGCGGGCGGCAGGGCGCTGCTGGGCGTGGCATCGTGCACGTCGATGCTGTCGGCAAGTCCGGTCAGATAGTGGCGTGCCAGCAGGCGGTTGATCGGGTTGGTGACGTAGTCCGGGTCGCCGAGCAGGCCGCGATCGCGGTAGGCGCGGCGCAGGACTTCCACCACATAGTGGCTGCGTTGCACGGGTTCTGCGCTCTGCCAAGGCAGGCGCTGGAGCATCGCCAGGCTCTGCGCCAAGGCCACGCCGCCGGCAGACGGCGGTGGGCTGCTGATCAGCTCGCGCTGGTCTGCCAGGGGATAGCGCAGTGGCTGGCGCCAGACCGTGCGGTAGTTGGCGAGATCGTCGAGGGTCCAGACACCGCCAGCGCGGCGCACACCCTCGACAAGCTGGCGGCCAACCGTCCCACGGTAGAAACCGTCGCGCCCCTGATCGGCCATTGCTTGCAGGGTGGCGGCCAGTTCCGGCTGGCGGATCACGCTGCCCAGGGCGGGGACCTGGTTCTCGCGCAGGAACAGCCGAGCGCTTTCCGGGTCGTCACGCAGCGCGTTCAGGCGCATGGTCGCGCGATCGCGGTAGATGCGGTCTACGGCAAAGCCTTGGTTGGCGAGGCGGATGGCTGGCGCGAGGCTGTCCCTGAGCGGCAGTTTGCCGTGGGTCGCCGCGAGATCTGCCAGCGCCTGGGGCAGACCTGGGATGGCCGCCGCCAGCGCACCGTTGATCGAAAGCCCCTGCCGGACCTTGCCGTCTTCCAGGTACATGCCTGGGGTGGCGGCACCCGGCGCGCGCTCGCGGGCATCCAGGAAGCGGTAGTGCGCAGTATCGGACTGCTCGCGCAGCAGGAAGAAACCGCCGCCGCCCAACCCCGAGCCATAGGGCTCGACCACCGCCAGCGTGGCGCTGATGGCGATGGCGGCATCGAACGCGTTGCCGCCCTGCTCCAGAACCTCTCGTGCCGCTGCAGTGGCATCGGCGTGGGGGCTGGCAATGGCGGCGCGCCCGGGCCCGTCCGCCAGGGCGGCGGTGGCCAGCAGCGCCAGTGCGGCGCCGAGCAATGCGCGGCCAATCGCGGCGACGAACGGCATCAGGCCTTGCCGGTGATCCGGCGGTACTTGGCCATCAGCTCGTCTTCGGTTTCCGGATGGGCTTCATCCAGCGGGATGCAGTCAACCGGGCAAACCTGCTGGCACTGGGGTTCGTCATAGTGGCCCACGCACTGGGTGCAGAGGTTCGGGTCGATCACGTAGATCTCTTCGCCTTGCGAGATGGCGGCGTTCGGGCACTCGGGTTCGCAGACGTCGCAGTTGATGCAATCGTCGGTGATGATCAGGGACATTGGGACTCCGGCCGGGGCTCGGCGCCCGGGCATGTATCAAAGCAATGGGCACAATTGTGCCGCATTAACGCCCGCAGTGCACGCGGGCGCGAGGCTTTGTCGCGCAAGTGCCGGTTGGCGACGTGGCGTACAAAGCCGAACTCAGGCCGCTGCGATCACTTCTTGAAGCGTACGGTCAACGCCTCGGCCACCGCCGGGTGGACGAACTTGGTGATATCCCCGCCCAGCGCCGCAATCTCGCGGACCAGCGTCGAGGAAATGAACGAGTAGCGCTCCGACGGCGTGAGGAACAGGCTCTCGACGTCCGGCGCCAGTTGGCGATTCATGTTCGCCAGCTGGAACTCGTACTCGAAGTCGGACACCGCACGCAGGCCCCGCAGGAACACGTTGGCGCCCTGTTCCTTGGCGAAGTGCGCCAGCAGGGAGGAGAAGCCGATGACTTCGACATTGGGCAGGTGCTTGGTGACCTCGCGGGCCAGCTCGACCCGTTGTTCCAGCGGGAACAGGGGGTTTTTCTTGGGGCTGGCCGCCACGGCGATGATCACGTGATCGAACAGCCGCGAGGCGCGCTCGACCAGATCGCCATGGCCTTTGGTAATGGGGTCGAAAGTGCCCGGGTACAACACTCGGTTCATCGCGTCATCCTGGCTGGAGTGCGTTGGGGAGTCGGATGGTAGCGCAGCGACTGCTGCCCGGCCAAGTCATGCGACCGGATGATGGCACTATAGACAGTACGGCCATTGGCTGTCATGCGCCCTTTGCGCTCAGCGGATGAACAGCTTGTATACGAGGCGCTGCAGGGCTTTTCCGTAAGGCGGGTAGATCAGCCGGGCGGCGTTGATACGCTGTTTGGCCAGTACCGCCTTGGCTTTGCTGAAGGTCTGGAAACCTTCGCGACCATGGTAATGACCCATGCCAGAGGGGCCGATGCCGCCGAAGGGCAAGTCGTCCTGGGCGACATGCAGCAGGGTGTCGTTCAGGCACACCCCGCCGGAGTGTGTGTGCTGCAGCACCTGCGCCTGCTGACTGCGGTCGTAACCGAAGTAGTACAGCGCCAGCGGGCGTGGGCGCTGATTGATGTAGGCCAGGGCCTCATCCAGCGCGTCATAGGCGACCAGCGGTAACAATGGGCCGAAGATTTCGTCCTGCATCACCTGCATGTCGTCGTTCACATCCAGCAGCAGATGAGGTGGCAGCCTGCGGCCCTGGCGCGGCTCGTCGGGGTACAGGTCGAGTACCTGGGCGCCTTTGTCGCGGGCGTCGGCGAGCAGGCGCTCGAGGCGCTCCAACTGGCGCGGGTTGATGATCGCGCTGTAGTCGGGGTTGTCTGCGATGCGTGGGAAAAGGCGCTGCACCGCCCGTCGATAGGCCTGCGCGAAGTCGTCCAGGCGCTGACGCGGGACCAGCACGTAATCGGGTGCCACGCAGGTCTGCCCGGCATTGAGGGTCTTGCCGAAGGCAATGCGCTCGGCGGCACTGGCCAGTGGCACGTCGTGGGAGACGATGGCGGGCGACTTGCCGCCCAGCTCGAGCGTGACCGGCGTGAGGTTGTGCGCGGCGGCCAGCATGACCTGGCGGCCGATGCTGGTGGCGCCGGTAAACAGCAGGTGATCGAAGGGCAGGCGGGCAAAGGCCTGGCCGACCTCGACCTCGCCCAGCACCACACTCACCAGGTCGCCAGGGAAAACCTGCTCGAGCAACTGCTTGAGGGCATGGCCGGTACGTGGTGTGGCCTCGCTGAGCTTGAGCATCACCCGGTTGCCCGCCGCCAGGGCACCGGTCAGCGGGCCGATAGCCAGAAACAGCGGGTAGTTCCACGGCACGATGATGCCCACCACCCCCAGTGGTTGCGCCAGCACTCGCGCGCTGGCCGGCTGGAAGGCCAGGCCGACGCGGCGCCGGGCAGGTTTCATCCAGCGCCGCACATGACGCTCGGCATGGCGCAGGCCCTGCACGGATGGCAGCAGCTCGGCCAGCAGGGTTTCATCGGCACTGCGCCCGCCGAAGTCGGCATCGACGGCTTCGATCAGCGCCTGCTGGTTTGCAACCAGGGCCTCACGCAGGCTTTTCAGCCACTGGATACGCTGCGCGGCGGGCGGCATGGGGTTGCCTGCGAAGGCCTGGCGTTGCTCGGCGAACAACTGCTCAAGAACAAGGTCGGATGGCTCAAGAGGCATGGCTGTGGACGAACGCATGGCAGCTCCGCGCAGAGGGGCGAGTTCTCGAGCTTATACTCTAATCGGCGTCGATCTGTGAATGTCCGCGGTGTGCACCGCCCGTGGAATAAACCGTAAGATGGCTCGTCATACGAAGCCCGCAGACCTGGATACCCGCATGGCCCCGCGCATGAAGACCCGTGAGCGCATCGTGCAAAGCAGCCTCGAACTGTTCAACCAGCAAGGCGAGCGCAGCGTCAGCACCAATCACATTGCCGCGTTCATGGAAATCTCTCCCGGCAACCTGTACTACCACTTCCCCAACAAGCAGGCGATCATCGCGTTGCTGTTCAACCAGTACGAAGAGCTGGTGGACAGCTTCCTGCGCCCGCCGCAAGGCCGGGCGGCCACCGTCGAGGACAAGCGCTTCTACCTCAAGGCATTGCTCGCGGCGATGTGGAACTATCGCTTTCTGCACCGCGACCTCGAGCACCTGCTGGAGAGCGACCCGGAGCTGGCCGCACGTTACCGGCGCTTCTCCCAGCGTTGCCTGCAGCAGGGTCAGGCGATCTATCGTGGCTTCGTCGAAGCGGGCATCTTGAACATGCTGCCGACCCAGATCGAGTCGCTGACCATCAATGCCTGGATCGTGCTCACCTCCTGGGTGCGTTTTCTCAGCACCACCCGCGAGCATTCCGCGCACCTGGGTGAAGAAGCCTTCAAGCGCGGCGTCTATCAGGTGCTGGTTTTGGAGCTGGGGTTCGTCACCGCCAGCTCCCGCGCCGCCGTGGATGCGCTGTGCAGCGAATTTCACGTTCCGTTCAACCAGGCCCTGGAACATTGATCCGGGCCTTTCGAGCCATCGATAGGAGATTGTCATGCCCCTTGCGCAACTGATCACCCCGCAGCAGCTGGACGAGCGTCTGGACTCGCCGGGGCTGGTGATCCTCGACTGTCGCTTCGCCCTGGAGGATGTGGACTACGGCCAGCGCAGCTATGCCGAGGGGCATATCGCCGGTGCGCATTTCGCGGACCTGGAGCGCGACCTGAGCGGGCCTGTGGTCAAGGGGCAGACCGGCCGTCACCCACTGCCTGAGCCTAGCCTTCTGATCGAGCGCCTGCGCAAGTGGGGCCTGGATAATAACAGCCAGGTGGTGCTGTACGACGACGGCCCTGGTGCCTTCGCAGCCCGCGCCTGGTGGCTGCTGGCCTGGCTGGGCAAGCGCGATGCGGTGTTCATCCTCGACGGCGGCCTCAAGGCCTGGCATGCCGCGCACCTGCCGTTGAGCCTGGACCCGCCAGTGCACCACGAGGGCAACTTCGAGGGTAAGGCCGATGCGAAGCTGCTGATCGATGCCGAGCACCTGGCCAAGCGCCTGGGCAGCGCCGATCTGACCTTGATCGACGCCCGCGCCTTGCCGCGTTTTCGCGGTGAAGTCGAGCCGATCGACCCTGTTGCCGGTCACATTCCCGGCGCGCAGTGCGCGGCGTTCACCGACAACCTCGGTGCGGACGGGCGTTTCCTGCCGGTCGAGCAGCTCAAGCAGCGCTTCGCCGAGAAGCTGGCGGGGCGTGCGCCGGAACAGTTGGTCGCGTATTGCGGTTCTGGCGTCACGGCTTGCCACAACCTGTTTGCCCTGGCACTGGCGGGATACCCGCTGGGACGCCTGTACGCAGGATCCTGGAGCGAATGGATCAACGATCCCAAGCATGGTGTCGCTACCGGCGACTGAGGCGACCCAGCGTCAGCGTCCTTCCAGCAACCACTGCGGAATCCGGCGTTCGAGGTAATACCCCGGATTACGCAGGCTGCCGTCGACAAAGCCCACGTGCCCGCCACGGCGGTGCAATTCGAAATGAGTCTGCGGTGCCAGCTCCTGCGCCACCGGCAGGCTGTGGCCGAACACGAACGGATCGTCCTGTGCGTGGATGATCAGCGTCGGTGTGCGGTTTTCCCCCAGGTAATAGCGACTCGATGCGCGGCGGTAGTAGTCGTGGGCATCGCTGAAACCGTTGAGCGGCGCGGTCACCCGGCCATCGAAATCCCAGAAGGTCCTCAGGTTGCGTAGCGGCCCCAGGCGCTCCAGCGCGGCCAGCCCTTCGCTGTGGCCACGGGCCTGGAAGTGCCGCTGCTTGTTCTGCACGTAGGCCAGCATCTCGCGCATGAAGTGCGCCTGGTAGACCTTGCTGAAACCCATGCCAATGCGGTCGGCGCATTGATCCAGGCGAAATGGCACAGACACGGCCACCGCCGCTTCGAGCTGGCTGGCCGAGCCACTTTCGCCCAGGTACTTCAACAGCACGTTGCCGCCCAGCGAGTAGCCCACGGCATACAGCGGCGCCAATGGTCGTTGCGCGCGCAGATGGCGGATGGTTTCGGCCAGGTCTTCGCTGGCGCCGGAGTGATAACTGCGGGCAAGCAGGTTGGGCTCGCCGGAGCAGCCTCGCCAGTTCAGCGCGACGCTGGCCCAGCCACGCGCCTGCAGCGCTTGCTGCAGGCCTTTTACGTAAGGGGAGTCGGAGGAACCGGTCAGGCCGTGCAGGATCAGCACCAGCGGCGTGTCTGCCTGATGCGGGCCGTGCCAGTCCATGTCGAGGAAGTCGCCGTCGGCCAGCCACAGGCGTTCGCGGCTGCGCTCAAGCCTTGGGGGCTTGCGCCAGAGCGGCCCCCACAGGGTCTGCAGGTGCGGATTGGACAGCCCGACGGCGGGGCGAAAGGTGAAGGCGTGGCTGGACATGCTGGAACTCGTGATGTGCCTGCCTAGAATGCCATGAAACCCCGCCGTCATGCCTGTGCTATTGGTCGCTGGGCGAGGGTGCGAGTGGTTGCTGGTCGGCAGGACCGCCCACAGTGATCAGTATCTTGCGGTCCAGGTCGAATCGACGTCGGATCACCTCGTGGACGACTGCAGGTGTTTGTTCGCGCAACCGATCGGTGTAGGTGTCGAGGTAGTCGTCTGGCAGGTCGTGACTGGCAAGGTAGGCCAAGCGCTCGGCAAGCTGGCCATTCGTGGCGACCTCCTTGAGGCATTTACCTGCGAGTCTCTGTTGCGCCAGTTGCAGTTCTTCCAGCGTTGGCCCTTCCTGAGCAAAGGCCAGCAACAGGGCGTCCACCCGCTCGACACTGGTCTGGAGATGCTGCGGTTTGACGTCCCATCTGATCGATAACCTGCCAGCGGTGCTGGATGCTGTGAAGTCCGAGTCGATGTGGTAGGTCAGTTCCAGGCGTTGCCGGAGCTCTTGCATGAGGCGGGAGCTGAAGCCGCCACCTAACACTTCGTTGGCCAACTGCAGCGGGAGATGTTCGGCTTCGGTGGGCGGCACGTTCATGGGCAGTGTCAACTGAGCGAGGATGTTGGGTACGCTCCAGGGCAGGTGCCGTGTTGCCGCCACTGACGAGGGAACCGGTGGCAGGTGTGCGGCCGTCCACCCCTGGGGCAATGCCGAGCTGATGTCCTGCGCCAGGGCGACGGCCGCCTCCCGGGATAGATCGCCGACAATCGCGATGTCCAGGTTACTTGCGCAATACGCCTTGCGATGGAATGCCTTCAGGTCATCGACGGTCAATGCGTCGACGTGCTCAGGGGTGCTCAAGACGCTTTCATAGGGGTGGCCTTGGTAGAGGTGGTGATACAGCTCGATTACTGGTTGCCAGTGTTGCGATTTTCGCCACGCCCCGTCCTGAGCGTTGACTCGGGTCTTAATTGTTTTGAGTGCGTCGGCCGGGAAGTCGGGGTGGGCGAGCATGGAGGCGAGCAGTGTCACGGCGGGGGTGAGAATTTCAGGTGCACTTAGTGTGCGCAGGGAGAAAGTTGCGTGATCGAGGCGTATATCCTTGCTGACGATGGCCCCCAGTTCCTGCATCCGCCTGTCCCGTTCGGCCGCCTCCAGACCGTCGCTGCCTTTGTCGAGCATGTGCAAGGTCACGGCCGCGAGGCCATGGTGGTCCTGGTCGGCCGAGGTGCCTGCCTTGAAGCGTAGTTTGATATCCACTATCGGCAGCCCCCGCGTTTCCACGAACATCACGCGTGTGCCGTTATCGTTCCGCCATGATTGCACCGAGGTGCTGATCTGCTCGAATGCATTGAGGTTCAGGCCTTGTGCGCTAGTGAGTCCTGTCGGGATGTCATTCATCATTCGTCTCCTCGAGCATGAAGGTGGCCATCAGCCGGTCCTCGGTCAGATAAAGGCTTGCCACCTGGCGAACCTGTTCTACGGTCACGGCTTCGAGCGTTTGTCGCTCCTGCTCCAAAAGGTGCGGGTCCAGGCCACAGACGGCGTAGCGGCGGATGGTCTCTGCCTGGTTGGCGATGTCATCGCGGGCAAAGACCTTGTTCGACATGAATTGCACCTTGGCGCGATTGAGGTCCCTTTCAGTGAAGGGGGTGCGATGGAGCGTGGCGATTTCCTGCATGATCCTGTCGAGCGCCTGGGCAGGCGTGCCTATGGACGTGTTGGTATGGGCCCGAATTTCCAGGAGGCTGTCTGCGCGTTTGAATGCGTCATAGTCCACTGACAAGTTGAGCAAGATGAGTTCGTCGCTCAACAGTCGCTGGCGCAGGAAGGCGCTAGCACCTTTGCCCAGCAATTTCGGCAGCAACTGCAGTGCGCAAGCCTCCTCGTTGGAGGGCGCTGTGGCCAGGCTGGGGACGCCGAAGCTCATCAGCAATCCCTCTGTCAGCCCCTTGAGACGCAGTGTCTGCGTGCGCCGCCCAGATGCTGCGGTTCTTTCCAGCGGCTTGAGCGGCGGAAGTTCGGCAGCCTCGAAGGCGCCAAAATGGCGCTCGACCAGCTCGCGCAAGCGAGGCATGTCCGTGGCCCCGACGACCACGAGCGTGGCGTTGTTCGGGTGATACCAATGCCGGTGCCAGTCGCGTGCGGTGTCGATTGTCAGCGCGTCCAGGTCTTCTGGGCGCCCGATGACGGGAGTGGCGTATGCTCCGTTGCCATAACAAAATGTTTTGTGTGCCTCAAGGGCACGGCCCAGGGCTGTCCCCTCTACATGGCTGCGCCGCTCTGCCTTGACGATCTCCAGGACCTTGGTGAAGGCCCCCCCCCCCCCC
>NZ_JABWRO010000132.1:0-14664 GCF_014268985.1 Pseudomonas sp. RW10S2
GGGGGGGCCACCTCGGTGACCGAAGGTGACACCGCCCACTACCACCTGACCCTGAGCAACCCGTCGAGGTCCGAAGTGACCATCGCCTTGACCTACAGCGGCACCGCCACCGAGGGCCAGGACTTCACCGGCGTGGTCACCGTGAAGATCCCGGCGGGCAGCAGCACCGCCACCTTCGACATCAAGACCATTGATGACCAACTCGTCGAGGGCTCGGAGAACTTCACCGTCCAGATCAGCGGTGTCAGCGGCGGCGGCTTCGAAAACCTGCAGGTCAACCCGAGCAAGTCGAGCGTCACCACCACGATCATCGACAACGACCACATGCCGGTATCGCCAGGCGGCGCCGTAACGGGCACCGAAGACACCGACTACGTGTTCCAGTGGGGCGACTTCAAGGTCACCGACGCCGATGGCAACACCGGCCTGGGCGTGACCATCAGCAAGCTGCCGGATCTGGGCAACCTGAAGTTCTTCAACGGCACTTCGTGGGTCGACGTGTCGCTCAACCAGACCATCAGCCAGGCCGACATCGCCGCCGGCAAGCTCAAGTTCGTGCCGCTGGCCAACCAGTCGGGCGCAGATGGCTATGGTGGCAGCGGCGTGGGCAACAAGCAGGCCGACTACGCACAGATCAAGTACAAGCCAAACGATGGCACCAACACCGGCAGCGAAGTGACCATGAAGGTCGATATCACGCCGGTCGCCGACAGGCCTGACCTGTCGATCGGCAACAACAACGTCAACTCGATCGGTCTGACCAAGGAAACCTGGAGCAGCCTCAACGGCCTGGGCAACAACGGCAACGGCATCACCGGCGACCAGCTCAAGAACGTGTTCGCCAACTCCGGCAACGCCAGCAAGAGCGAGCAGGTCACCACGGTCGATACCACCGCCACCGTGACCCCGGGCACCGGCTCGAAGACCTCCGGCCTGATCTATCTGGAAGCCGGCAAGACCTACACCTTCAGCGGCACGGCCGACGACAGCCTGCAGATCGTGATCGGCGGCAAGAACGTCGCCAGCGGCACCTGGGGCAACGCCAGTGGCGCCATCACCGGCAGCTACACGCCGACCACCAGCGGCTACTACACCCTGGAGATCTACAACGCCAACCAGGCCGGCCCAGGCAGCCTGGACATCAACATCAAGGTGGGCAACGGCGCGGTCACCGACCTGAACAGCTCGACCATCCCGATGTACCCGAACCTCGGGGCGATGACCAATGCCGGCCTGACCGTTTCCGAACTGCACGGCAGCAACGGCCAGGGTTACTACGACGGCTACAAGCTCAACGAAGGTCGTGAGAATGGCGCCCCCGTCAAGCTGGTCGGCATCAACACCAACCTGACCGACACCGACGGCTCGGAAACCCTGAGCGTGAAACTCAGCGGCATCCCGGCGGGCTCGGTGATCAGCGATAACGCAGGCCATAGCCTCACCGTCGGTAGCAGCGCGGTGGACGTCACCGGCTGGAACCTGGGCAGCCTGGCAATCAAGCCACCGACCTACTACAGCGGCCAATTCGATGTGAAGGTCAGCTCCACGTCCACCGAAAGCGTTGGCGGCAGCACCGCGACCAACGAAGGCACCATCAAGGTCACGGTGTACCCGCAGACCTACAACACCAGCAACCTGACGTCGGAAGGCGACAGCTTCACCGGTACCGATGGCAACGATATCGTCGTCGCCGACGTGGTCGGCCTGCACGTGGTGCCAGGTCAGAACTACAACATCGCCTTCATCGTCGACACCTCGGGCAGCATGGGCTCGTCTGGCGTGGATGCGGCGAAGCAGTCGCTGGAGTCGGTGTTCAAGACCCTGGCCGCCAGCGTCAAGGGCGACCAGTCCGGTACCGTGAACATCCTGCTCGTGGACTTCGCCAGCCAGGTGAAATCCTCGGTCTCGGTGACCCTCAACGATGCCGGCCTGCAGACCCTGCTCAACGCCCTGAAGACGCTGAACTCCAACGGCGGCACCAACTACGAGGACGCCTTCAAGACCACCGCCAACTGGTTCCAGAACCTCCAGAATGCTGGCAACACCGGCAGCAACCAGACGTTCTTCGTCACCGACGGCAAGCCGACCTACTACCAGACCAGCGAGCGCGGCAACCCGACCCTGGGCAACACCAGCACCACGCTGGACAGCTTCCTGACGGCGAACAACTGGAAACCAGGCAATACGATCTCCAAGTACCTGGACAACACCAACTACATAACCATAGACAGCACCGGCAAGCTGACCGTCCAGACCTACTCCTGGGGCAGCTGGAACGTGACCACCAGCGGCGATGTGCGTGCCGAAGGTAACGGTGGCTATGAACTGTCCACCCGCGCCGGTAACGGCTCCGATACCACGACCGCGACCATGAACGACTCGACCGCCGCCTTCAAGCTGCTGTCGGGTCTGTCGCAGGTCGAGGCCATCGGCCTGAACAGCGATATCAAGACCAACGATCTCAAGCCGTTCGACAGCGATGGCAAGCCACAGACCAACATCGACCCGAGCAAGCTGGCCGAAGCCATCCTCGGTCACACCGAGGTCACCCAGCCGGGTAACGATACGGTCAACGGCGGTGACGGCAACGACATCATCTTCGGTGACCTGGTCACCTTCGACTCGGTCGCAGGTACCGGTGTCGATGCGATCCGCGGTTATGTCGCCAACAAGCTGGGCGTCGATGCGGGCGATGTAGATGCACGGGCAATGCACAAGTACGTGACCGAGCACTACACCGAGTTCGACATCTCGCGCAGCAACGACGGCAACGACACGCTGATGGGCGGCGATGGCGACGACATCATCTTCGGCCAGGGTGGCGACGACTACATCGACGGCGGTCGGGGCAACGACATCCTGCTCGGCGGCACCGGCAACGACACGCTGCTGGGCGGTGAAGGCAACGACATCCTCATTGGCGGTGCTGGCAACGACGTGCTGATCGGTGGCAAGGGTGATGACATCCTCATCGGTGGTACCGGTGCCGACACCTTCGTGTGGAAGGCCGGCGACCTGGGCAACGACGTGATCAAGGACTTCAAGGCCACCGAGGGCGACCGCCTCGACCTGCGCGACCTGCTGCAGGGCGAGAAGGCCAGCACCATCGACAACTTCCTGAAGATCACCACCGTGAACGGTGAGTCGACCCTGCAGGTCAGCACCGAAGGTAAACTCAATGCTGCCGGCGGCCTGGCCAACGCTGACGTGACCATCAAGCTCGAGGGCGTGAACTGGTCGAACACCACGATCAACTCGTTGATCAGTGGCGCCGACCCGACCATCAAGATCGACAACTCCAACAGCTGATGCCCACGCCCCTGGCGGCCTTTACCGGCCGCCGGGGGTGCGGTGCTTTCCTGCCGTCGCCTCACGGCGCATACTCGCCTGCCAGGCCCGGCAGGCCTGCTGAACTTTGCCTATGCTGCTGACAACCAAGAAGGAATCATCGTGACGAGGGTCGATGCCATGTTCTACGTGCAACGCGATGCCAACGGCCAGTTGCTGCGGGTAGAAGCAGCTGCCTTTGCCGAGCACACCGACACGCTGCCGGCCGACCATACCGAAATCCAGGAATGGTTCGCCGATGATGTCGTGGAGAACAGTCTCAAGCAGCTCAAACAGAGCGATCTGGACATGATCCGTGTGCTCGAGGACTTGATCGAGGTGTTGACCGCCAAGGGCGTGTTCAGCATCACCGACCTGCCCCCTGGTGCCCAAGCCAAACTGCTCAGCCGTTCCACCGCGCGCAAGGCGTTGGGAAGCCTGAACAACCTGATCGAAGACGATGAAGAGGGCGGGTTGATCTGAGGATCTGCGGGTACAGCGCCCTCATTTCCAGGGCGCTGGCTCTCCAACCAGTTGCCCCTGGATTCCCTGCACGCCCATCTCGCGCAGCACCTGCAGCTCCCCTTCCGTCTCCACACGTTCGGCGATCAACGGCAGGTCGATGCTGTGCGCTGCCCCCTGGATCGCTTCGATGAACAGCCGCTTGTGCCGCTCCTGGTCGATGCTGCGGATATAACCGCCATCGATCTTCAGGTACGCCAACCCAAGGTGAGCCAGGTTGCCGATCATGCTGAAGCGCCCGCCGAAGCGCTGCAGCGCCAGACCGAAACCGAGCTTGTGCAGGTGGCGGGTCAGTTTCTCCAGCTGTGCCTGCTCTGGCAGTTGCTCCTCGCCGATCTCGAAGGTCAACCTGGGCCCCAATGCCGCATGCTGCCCCAGCAGCTCGTAGACTCGCTGCAACGCCTTGGCATCGGCCAGGGTGGCGGCGGAAAGGTTCAGCGCCAGCGACTCGCCATGCTGCTGCAGATGCCGCAACACGTTCTCCAGCACCAGCAGGTCGAGCCGTGGCATCCAGCCGAAGCGCTCGAGCCAAGGCAGGAAGCGCCCGGCGGCGAGCGCCTCACCCTGTCCATCGTGCAGACGCGAAATCACCTTGTAGTGCAGGACACGCTCTGGCGCCGGGCAATCCACCACGGGCTGAAAGAACAGTTCGAACTGTCCCTTGTCCAGCGCCTGGTCAAGCCGTGAATGCCAGGCGTGATGGCTGTCGGCAGCCTGGGCCGCGGCGCCCTGCTCCAGGCAGACCCAGCCCGGCTCCGGTTGGCTCTCGGCCCGTGCCAACGCCTCGTCGGCCAGCTTCAACAAGGCTTGCGGTGCATCCCCAGGGCTGAACGGCGCCAACCCGATACAGGCCACCGGGTCGACATCGCTGGCCCCAGTCACATGCAGGCTCTGCAAGGTCGCCTCAAGGGCCTGTGCCAGTTGCACTGCCTCCTCATGCACCATCCCCGGCGCCAGTACGGCAAACTCGCCACCGCGGCTGCGGGTGATCAAGTCCTTGGTTTCCGGATAGCTGGCGCATGTGCGCCGCAACTGCTCGCCCACCGCCTGCAGCAACTGGTCGGTGCGCTGGCCGCCCAGGCGGGCGTTGAGGCCGGCCAGGTCCTGCACCCGCAGCAACAGCAGGTAACCGGCTCGGGCCTCTTCGAGGTTGCTGACACGCGTGTTCAACTGCATTTCGAAGTAGCGCCGGTTGGCCAGGCCCGTGAGGCTGTCCTGGTACGACTCGCTGCGCAGCTTTTCGCTGCGCTCGGCCTGTTCGGTGAACAGTGCCTTGAGCTTCTCGACCATCTGGTTCATCGCCTGCACCACCCGACGCAGTTCTGGCGTACGCGGCAGCTCGGGCAGGCTGAGGAACTCACGGCGGGCGATGGCGTGGGACTGCGCCACCATGTAGTCCAGCGGCCGCAGTTGGCGGCGCAACAGCAGTGCGCCCAGCACCGCACTCACCACCCCGCACAGCAGCAACCAGCCAAGGCTGCCCAGGGCGCTCTGCCAGAGCTTGGCCAGGGCGAACATCGGGTGGCTGATCACCTCGACCCGCGCAGCCTGCTGCCAGCCCCGGCTGACAAGGGCATCGCCGCCGGCCGGCTCCAGCCCGATCAGGCCGATGAACCAGCGTGGCACGCCATTGCTGTCTGGTTCGGCATGACGCTCGACGAGGACGGCGTTGGAGTCCAGGTCGATGACCTTGATACTCGAGTAATAACCGCTGTCGAAGATCGAGCTGACCATCAGCTCGACCATCGCCGGATCATCGATGTTCGGTGTGAGCGACAAGGCCAACGCCGTCGCCGCATCCTGGGCGTGGGAGCGCAGCTGGTTGACGTACTGGCTGCGCGAACTCTCCAGGCTGACCATGAAGCTGCCGCTGAAGGCGATGGTCAGGAGCAGGCATATGGCAAGCAACAATTGTTTGAACAGTGACATCTGTGCTCCTCAATAAACCGGTTCGGCCGGGAACCCTTCGGCCTGCATTTTCTTCAGCACGTCCTGCCAGCGTGACAGGCGCTTGGTATCGCCGACCTTCTTGTTGCCCCCGGCGCCGGTCAGCCACAGACCTTCGCCATTGAAGGCATAGACCGGCAGCAGGTCGTTGCGCTGGCTGGCCGGCTTGATCGCGTCCATCAGGCTGTCGAGCACCAGCGGCTGGGCCTGTGGGCTTGAATAATAGGTCAGGACCATGTGCGCCCGGTTCAGGCGCAACGCCTTGACGTAGGTGATGCGCAGTTTTTCGGCGGGCACGCCCATGCGGCGCAGGCTGAAATACTTGGCGATGGCGTAGTCCTCGCAATCGCCGGCACCCTTGATCAGCGACTGGACCGGCGTGGCCCAGTAATCGACCTCATGCCACAGGTCGATGTCCTCGACATAGCGCAGCTGCTTGTTGAAGAACAGGTTGACCACCTGCAGTTTGTCCAGTTCGCTGCCCTGGTTCTGCGTGGCCATCAGGTTCTGCCAGGCGTCGATACGCCCCTGCCCTGCACCAAGCGGGCCGTACAGCTGTTGCGCGCGGCGGCTGATCTGGGCGAAATCCCAATCCGCATGCAGGCCGCCCAGCAGCAGGCAGCCAAGCAGCACGGCGAGGCCGAGGCGACGCACGGCCAAATTGAGCATTCCAGGTATCGCCACTGCGAACACCCATCCAGACCAGTCCAAAGCAGCGATGGTGCGGCTTGCCGGGGGAAAAGACAATGGCACCTTACAATCACGGTGCGCGTGAAAAAGCGTAGGAGGTTACGATCATCGAGCCAGGAAAAGTCCGACTTCCTTTGCTCGATGACTTCATTCACGATAGCCGCATTCCATCGGCCGCAGGCACCCGTCACCGCGGTTTGACAAGCCATCACCCCGCTGACTAGGGTTATTGGATCCAATCATCGCAATCATCGAGGCAGACTCCGCGTGGCCGAGAAAACCAGACTCCTCAGCTCCGTGCTGGGTAACGAGCAGGTGCCAGCGCACCTTGCCCGCAGCGTGATCGAAGAGCGTCTGCGCAGCGCTATTGTCGATGGGCGGCTGCCTCCCGGCACCGCCTTGCGCCAGCAGGAGCTCGCCGGCCTGTTCGGGGTCAGCCGCATGCCAGTGCGCGAGGCGCTGCGCCAGCTCGAGGCGCAATCGCTGCTCAAGGTGGTGATGCACAAGGGCGCCGTGGTCGCACCGCTGATCGGCGAAGATGCCGTCGACACCTATGGCCTGCGCGTTCTGCTCGAGACCGAAGCGCTGCGCCAGTCGATTCCCCACCTGGACGCTAGCGACATCGCCCTCGCCCGCAACTACATCCAGCAACTGGAGAACGAGACACGCCACGCGGAGATCGGCCGCCTCAACCGCCTGTTCCACATGACGCTGTACAGCAAGGCGCACAACCACAAGTTGCTGCGCATGATCGAGATCGAGCTCAACGAAGAGGAGCGCTTCCTGCGCTTCCACCTGTCGTCGATGGGCCTGGGCAAGCTGACTCAGGACGACCACATCGCACTGGTGGACGCTGCCAGCGACAAGTTGGTGGACCAGGCCATCGACGTGCTGGAAAGGCACCTCAATACGGCATCACGTACCATCAGGAACTACCTGAACAGCCAAGCCGGCAAATGAATCACCTGCTGACATAGCCAAAAGCCGTGTCAGCCATGAAGCTCCGGCACCGAACGGAGCGAAGGACAGACAGTGCACGTCCAGAAACCACCGGCACCAGAGCACTCCGGGCAACCCCCGAGAATCCGTCTGATCTGCCTCGCCTGTAGCCAGGAGCACCTGGAGCAATATCGCGCCTGGTCCCATGCCTTGAGCGACCATATCGAACTGATAGCAGTGGATGTTCGACGCCATGCCGAATGCAGCCCGTGCGACCCGCTGCAAGGCCCCTCTCCCCTGGCCCGAACCGTGGCCAAGCACCTGCATCCTTACCTCGAAGGGCCCCATGCCATGTTTGGCCAGCGCCTGGGGGCGCACATGGCGTTCGAGCTGGCACAACTGGCGGAACGCGAGTACCCCGGGCAGACCCGCCATTTGTTTGTTTCCAGCTGTGACAGCCCAAGGGTGGCAGAACCCGATGCCAGCGCGAATGCCATACGGTTACCGGTGACGGTCCTCTACCCACCTGGAGCCCTCCCCGAAATGCTTGGCTGGCACGCCTTCGTCCGGCGCGAACTGGAGCTCATCGAGTTGCCCGACCATAGGGTCGACAAGTCGTATCAAGACCAAAGACTCGTGAGAATCTTCAACACGCATCTTGGCTTATTGAGCCTCTGAGCAGGCTACTCCCCCTCTTGAAGGCGTTGTTTCCCCTGATGCGCTGCCAATGACCATGGCAGCGCGAGTCGTTTGAGCCCACTCTAGTCGCGCTGCGACTGCCGATCGTCCGTCCCGGGCCCGGTCGCATGCCTTCCATTTACCCGCAGAAGGAGCCCGACACCGGGGCAAGGGCCGCGTGGCGATCAGCCGCCCCTCAACAGTGGAACATCCTCGTACTTCCATTCACCAGTGCTTCGAGTGAGGCATTCACTCAACTTTGTTTTCTGATGACTAATTATCGGAAGGGGCCTGTCTTGCCAAAATAAAACACTTCAAATGTTTTATTCAGCACACTATTGCTCGAAACTTTTCAATTATTAAAATATTTCAAAAAACATTTGCGGCAAACTTTGATGTTGTTCTAACTTTTATATCGCCGACACCCGACACGGCTTGACTACGTACAAGCCAGACGAATCAAGGGGCGGCCACCATCACCGAGACTGTTCAGCCATCGAGTACCTATCGAGGACCCCGTTCGCCCGGCGTATTTCAGCGGCTGCAACTTATCGGGAAAACATGCCAACTTTCACACAATGGATATCAACCATGAGCACATTGAAGCGCACACTTTCCAGTCATAAATCCACGCTCGCCCAACACCCGCTCTTCTCAGAAATCGACACTATTGAAACCTTGCAACGTTTCATGGAAACCCATGTTTTCGCGGTGTGGGACTTCATGTCGCTGACCAAGCGCCTGCAACGGGAACTGACCTGCGTAAGCCTGCCCTGGCTACCACCGGTGGACCCCGCCGCCGCCCGCCTGATCAACGAGATCGTGCTCGGCGAAGAATCTGATGACTGCCCGCAGCACGGCCACTACAGCCACTTCGAACTGTATCTGGACGCCATGCGCGAAGTGGGTGCCAGCACCCAGGCCATCGAGCGCTTCGTCCATCTGCAACAACAGGGCCTCGACTACGCCACTGCCCTGCAGCGCTGTGGCGCCAGCGAGGCCGCCAGGCACTTCGTCGGTGACACTCTCGAGGTGGCACTCAACGCACCTGCCCATCGCGTGGCAGCCGCCTTCCTGCATGGCCGCGAAAGCGTCATCCCGGCGATGTTCCAGCAGATCCTCGACGAATGGGGCATCGACCAGGCGCAGGCCCCGACCTTCCGCTATTACCTGCAGCGCCACATCGAGGTCGACGCCGAAGACCACGGCCCGGCCGCCGAAGCATTGCTGGCCCGCCTGGTGAACGATGACCCGCAACGTCAACACGAGGTGTACGAAGCCGCCATCGCCGCCGTCCAGAGCCGCACCGCGCTGTGGGACCGTCTGCGCGCCTCGCTGCAGGTCACCGCCAGCGAGGTCACGCCATGAACGCGCTCGATTACCGCTCCTTCGCCGACAGCTGGGAGGAGCGTGCCACCATCCGTACTCGCCCGCGGCGGCGGCTCGAGGACGACCAGCGTCTGATCTACCCCCTCAGCCGCCAACCCTTGGTACTCAGCGCCACCTTCCAACGGGCTTGCCCGCACCTGCGTGATTTCGTGCTGGTGCAGAGCCTCTACAAGTTCATCAACGACGTGGTGATCTTCGAGACCGAAATCGTCGACCGCACGGCCCGGCGGATTGCCAAGGACCGCTTCACCGTGCGCTTTCCCTTCGCCTGCCGCTATGACGCCATGACCGTGGTGGTCGACGAGGACTACCACGCGCTGGTGGCCATGGACTTCCTGCAGCAGACCATCGCCCTGACCGGCCTCGAGCCGATCGCCCTGCCCACCGAGATCGAACTCAGCCGTGCGATCCCCACCGCACTGGCACAGGTGCCGGAAACGCTGCGGGACGCTCTTGAGCTGATCTGCGTCGGCATTGCCGAAAACACCCTGACCGACGATGTCGCCGCCTTCGCCCGCGACGACACGGTCAAGCCCTCGGTGAAGGGGCTGATGGCCGATCACCTGCTCGACGAAGGTCGGCATTCGAGCTTCTGGGCGCGGCTGACGCGCATCTATTGGCAAGCCGCGCCCGAGGTCGATCGCCAGATGATCGCCCAGGTGCTGCCCGTGTTCCTGGGCCAGTACCTGACCAACGACATCCAGCAGGCCTTCGACTTCAACCTGATCGAGGCCTTGCCAGTCAGCGAAACGCTGCGCCAGTCGCTGCGCGAGGAAGTGCTCGGCCTGGCCTACCCGATCAACCACCAGCATCCGTTGCTGGGCAACATCCTGCGCTTCTTCCGCAGCAGCTCGATGCTCGAGTCGCCCTGCGTGCAGGAAGCCCTGCGCGGCTACCTGCCCTGAGGAGATCCGCATGCGACGTCTCGACATACTGATGGTCGGCCACAGCCTTGCGCTGCGCAGCCTGGCCCGAATACTCGACGAGCAGGGCCACGCCACCCTGCTGGCCGATTCACCCTCGATGCTACGCCAGGCCCTGGCCAGCCATCACTCTCTGGTTCTGGAGGACGGCAGCCTGGTGCTGTGCACCAGTGACTGGGCACACCTGGGGCAAACGCCGTTGCTCAGGGTGCGCCTGGGCGCCAGCCACGCCGACACCCTGCCACACCTGGAACTGCTGTGCTGGTGCGCCAGTGCCACGGCTGCGCGCCTGATCAGCCGCGTACCGCTGGTCGCGCCCATCTCGGGCAATGGCCAGCAACTACGTGAAGATGCGGTGCGAGCTTTGGAGGAGTTGGTCACCCGGCAGGTCGCGTACCTCGCCCGCGACCCTCAGCATCTGAACGAAGCGTGCGCCGTCGAGCCCGGCTTGCAAACGCGTGAGCACGGTCTGGATTGGCTGCAAACGCTGGCCTACCGACATCCGTTCAACCGCTCTCAACGCACAGATCTGCTGGTAAGTAGCGAAGTCGGCTTGATGGAGGGCCTGGACCAAGCTCTGCGCCAACACGCACGGCAACCGGCGCTGAACCGCGATGGCCAGCGCAGCAGCTATCACGACTTGCACGCACTGAGCGCGGCCTTGCAACGGGCACTGCTGCCGTTACTGCCTGATCAGGACGATCAGCCAGTGGTGGTGGGCGTCTGCCTGGCCAAGTCGCCAGCACTCTACGCCAGCGTGTTGGCGATATTGGGTTGCGGCGCAATCTATCTGCCACTGGACCCGACGACACCCACAGAACGTCGTCAACGCATTCTGCAGGATGCTGGCGCACGGGTCCTGCTGCATGACGGCCAGCCACAGGCCGAGTTGGCCCTGCTGGATGTGCGCACGCTGCAGGTGCCCACTGACAGCTGCCTGCCCTCGCTGGTCCTGCGGCCCGAGACAGCAGACCGGGCCTGCGTGGCGATCTATACCTCAGGCACCACCGGTCAGCCGAAAGGCGTGCTGCTCAGCCAGCGTAACCTCACCCACTTCATCGCCTGGTATCGCGAGCATGTCGCACTGGATGCGCACAGCCGGGTGCTGCAGTTCTCAACCATCGGCTTTGACGCCTCGCTGCTGGATATCCTGCCGACCTTCGCCTGCGGCGCGGAACTGGTCATGCCCAGCGATGACCAGCGCCGCGATCCCCAGCAACTGGTGCAACTTATCCACAGCCAGGCGGTGAGCCATGCGTTTCTGCCGCCAGCGCTGTTGAGCATCCTCCCGCATGACAGGCCGCTTGGCCTGCGCCACCTGATCACCGGGGGCGATGTCTGCGAGCCCCAGGTCATCGCGCGGTACAGCGAACAATGCCGGATGCACAACATCTATGGCCCTACCGAAACCACGGTATTGGCGACGACTCGCGTCTGCGCTGCCGGGGACAGTAATCGCAACCTGGGGGTGCCAATCGCCAATACCCAGGTACTGATCCTGGACGACGACTTGCAGCCGGTCACTCAGGAGACACCCGGAGAGCTGTACATCTGCGGCCCGGGGGTCGGGTTGGGGTATCTGAACAATCCGGAACTGACCGCCGAGCGTTTCGTCGTACTCGACCTGCCCGATGGCCGTTCGCTGAGCACCTACCGTACAGGTGATATTGGCAAATGGACCGCACAGGGCATCGAGCTGTGCGGGCGACGCGACAATCAGGTGAAGATCCGCGGGTTTCGCGTAGAGCCGGAAGAAATCGAGCACTGCCTGCGCAACAGCGGCCTGTATGCACAGATCGCGGTGGTGATCGATGCCCAACGCCGCGTCCTGGCTTTCGCCGCGCAACCGACGTGTGATGCGGCCGACACTGGATTGCGTGAGCATGCTGAGCGGCATCTGCCCGACTACATGCGTCCGGTGTTCTACCAGGTATTGGAGCAAATGCCCTACACCGCCAACGGCAAGGTCGACCGCCAGGCGTTGCGGGCGCATCCACTGACCTTGCCAGCGGCAC
Source organism: Pseudomonas sp. RW10S2 (assembly GCF_014268985.1). NCBI lineage: Bacteria > Pseudomonadati > Pseudomonadota > Gammaproteobacteria > Pseudomonadales > Pseudomonadaceae > Pseudomonas > Pseudomonas sp. RW10S2. The sequence continues at coordinate 12,431 of NZ_JABWRO010000132.1, forward strand.
AGCGGCTAGCACCCAGCACACCGACCGAGCAGCGTCTGCTCGGGCTCTGGAGTGAGCTGTTGGAACTGGCCCAGTCGGATATTTCCGTCGACGACAGCTTCTTCAGTCTGGGCGGGCATTCGATCCTGCTATCGCGGCTGCTGCTGGAGGTGCGCCAGGCCTTCGGCCGCGGCGTGGCGATCAACCGCTTCATCGAACAGCCGACGCTACAGCGCCTGGGTGCGCTGCTCGACGGTGACGGTAACTCCCTGGAGACTTCGCTCCAACGCCTGGAGCAGGACGCCAACCGTGACCTGGACCTGCAGGTACTGCCTCTGCAGGCCATGGGCGATGTGCACAAGGTTATCGTCACGGGCGCCAACAGCTTTCTCGGCGTACATCTGGTCGAAGCACTGCTCGACTGGGGGGCCACGGAGGTGGCGTGCCTGGTACGTAGCAGCGCATCACAGAGTGCCACTGAACGCTTCAGACAGGCGTTGGCAGACAATCAGCTAAGCCTTGATGACAAGCGCGTACGGGTATTCGACGCGGACCTGCGCCGCCCTCGGCTGGGGCTGAGCGAAGCGGACTACGACGATCTCGACCTGAACTACGGCGCACTGCTGCACAACGCTGCCCAGGTCAATCACGTACTCGATTACCAGGCCTTGGTCAGCGACAACATCGAACCGCTGTTCGAATGCCTGCGCCTGTGCGAAGGGCGACGCAAGAAGGTCTTCAACTTCGTCTCGACGCTGTCCGCTTGCAGCGCAATGGACAGCGACGGCCGCGTGCTGGAGCAAGGCCCCGCGCCGACTCCGCCAATCTACATCCGCAACGGCTACAACCTGAGTAAATGGGTCGGCGAACGTATCCTCCAGCGGGCACGTGAAGCAGGGGTACGGGTGAATCTGTTCCGTCCCGGCAATATCAGCTTCGACAGCCGCAACGGCGTGTGCCAGCCCCAACGCAATCGCTTGATGCTGATGCTCAAGGGCTCACTGCAGCTGGGCCAGGTACCACGGCTGGAGATCGATTTCGACCTCATGCCGGTGGACTTCCTCGCCCGCTTCATCGCCTTTCACAGCAGCAGGCACCAACCCGCGCAGTGCGTCTTCAACCTGCACAACCCCGAACCGCTGCGTTGGCAAGACTACCTGGCCGCATTCCGCGAGCACGGCCACCGCTTCGAGCTGGTCGAGGTGGAGCAGTGGCAAGGCCAGCTGAGGCGGGTAGATCGCGACAACGCGCTGTTCGATGTCCTGGGCTTTTACCTCGACGGCTTCGAGGAGGACATCGGCGATATCTCCAGCATCGAGCACGGCAATGCCCGCGAGGGTGTTCGGCGCATGGGCGCCCGCTACCCGGCCAAGGATACGCAGTTGCTGCGCCGCGGCTGCAGCTACCTGAGCGCTATCGGCTTTCTCTGATTCCTTCGTTCATTCACAACAGGAGCAACATCGCATGCAAACACTCAAACCCGACACGCTGGTCCGTAATCCACAAGGCTGCCTGGTGGTATCCAGCGTGGACATTGCAGCCCCGGCGGCGGCTGCATGGAAGATCGTCGGCAACTTCGCCGGCTTCCCGGTGTTCATTCCCGCCTTGGCCCATATCGAGATGACCGGAAGCGGAGTGCGTTCGGTGCGCAAGAAACTGTTCAAGGATGGCAATGTGGTCATCGAGCAGTTGAACTCGCGAGACGAGCAAACAATGCAGATGACCTGGAGCCTGATCTACACCAGCCTGAATATCGGCAACCTGTGGGCTGCGATGCAGGTCGAGGCGCTGGATGCGCATCGCAGCCGTGCGGTCTGGACTATCCAGGCCGAACCCTGGGAAGGCGGCCCGGAGGCATTGCCAGGCTTCCAGGCATTTCTCCAGGGCTTTGCCGATGAGGCGATGGCGAACGTGCGCAATCTACTGAGCTGAAGGCGATAACCCGAGCCGCTGTTGTGGGATGTGCGCTGACCGCAGCAGCGGATTTTCTTGGGCACCAGAAAGACAAAACCCCTACCTGCTCACGCAGATAGGGGTTTTGCGAAATGAATCTTGACGATGACCTACTCTCACATGGGGAAACCCCACACTACCATCGGCGATGCATCGTTTCACTGCTGAGTTCGGGATGGGATCAGGTGGTTCCAATGCTCTATGGTCGTCAAGAAATTCTGTGTGCTGGCCCGTCTCAAGGACGTGCCTGCGAATCTCTGTAGTCTCTACTTAAAGACAAAACCCCTACCTGCTCGCGCAGA
>NZ_JABWRO010000133.1:0-14519 GCF_014268985.1 Pseudomonas sp. RW10S2
CGGGCTTGCCCGCGAAAAGGACACCGCGGTGTCGGGCACCGGCTTGCCCCGCGAAAGGCCTAGGTGCTTTCGGCCAATGCCAACAGCCGCTGCGCCCGCAACAGCACCGGCGCATCGACCATCTGCCCATCGAGCTGGAACGCCCCGGCGCCCTTGGCCGCTACACTGGCGTCCACCACCCGCCGTGCCCAGGCCAGCTCTTCGCTGCTCGGCGCCAGCACGCCATGAATCAACGGCACCTGGCTGGGATGGATGCACAGCGCCCCGCCATAGCCCATGTCGTAGGCATGGCGCATGGCCCGCTGCTGCCCTTGCGGGTCGCCGATGGCCGGGAACACCCCGTCCAGCGGGGGCGCCAGGTCGGCGCCGCGCGAATGCAGTTGCACCGCCATGCGCGCCTGGTCGAGAAAGCGCTGGGCCGAGGCGCTGTCAGTGTTGAGGTTCAGGTCCAGCGCCAGGTCCAGGCTACCGAACGACAAACGCTCGACCCCCTCGGCACCGGCAATGCGCTCCAGTGCCAGCAAGCCCTTGGCCGTCTCGATGATCGGCAGCACTGGCTTGCCGGTGCGCCAGGCCACCGCCACCTGGGCGGCATTTTCGACCTTGGGCAGCAGCACGGCGCTGACGCCGGGCTGCTGCGCGCAGAACGCCAGGTCATCGGCATGCCCGGCATGCTCCGGGGCGTTGACCCTGACCCACACCCGCGCCTGCGGATGGGCTGCCAGAAAGGCGGCGAGGTTGTCGCGCGCCTGGCGCTTGAGCGGCTCCTCGACGGCATCCTCGAAATCGACGATGACAGCATCGGCACCGGCAGCAAGGGCCTTGGCGAAACGCTCGGGGCGGCTGCCCGGCACGAACAGCGCGGAACGGACGATGGTTTGCGGCATCAGCAATCACTCCTTGTCATCAAACGACACCAGCAGCCGCCAGCCGGGCCTGGTCTTCGACCGAGAAACCCAGCTCCTCGAGAATCGCTGCGCTGTGCTGGCCCAGCCCCGGCACCGGGTCCATGCGCGGGGTAAAGGCGGCGTTGCGCCCCGGCGGCAGCAGCGACGGCAGCTTGCCAGCCGGGCTGTCGATCTCGCGCCAGCAGTCGCGGGCCTTGAGCTGCGGGTGCTGCCAGACGCCCTGCATGTCGTTGACCCGGGCGTTGGCGATCTGCGCGTCCTCAAGACGCGCCACCACCTCGTCCAGCGACAGCGCGGCAAAGCCGTCGATGATGATCTGGCGCAGCACCTCGCGGTTCTCCGAGCGACGGAAGTTCGCGGAGAACCGCGCATCGCTGGCCAGCGCCGGGTCGAGCAGCACCTTCTCGCAAAACAGCTGCCATTCCCGCTCGTTCTGCAGCCCCAGCATGATCGTGCCGCCACCGCCGGTGGGGAACGGCCCGTACGGGTAGATGGTCGAGTGCGACGCGCCCGCCCGCGGTGGTGGCGGCGCACCGTTGTAGGCGTAGTACATCGGGTAGCCCATCCATTCCACCAGGCTCTCCAGCATCGACACGTCGATGCGGCTGCCGACGCCGGTCTTGTCACGCAGCAGCAGCGCCGACAGCACGCCGGTATAGGCATACATACCGGCAGCGATATCGGCGACCGAGCATCCGGCCTTTGCCATCTGTTCCTCGCCCGGCCCGCCGGTCACCGAGAGAAAACCGCCCTCGCTCTGGATCAGCAGGTCGTAGGCCTTTTTCTTCTCGTACGGGCCACCTTCGCCGTAGCCGGAGATATCGCAGACGATCAGCCGCGGAAAGCGCGAGTGCAGGGCCTCGAACGACAACCCCATGCGCGCCGCCGCACCTGGTGCGAGGTTCTGCACCAGCACGTCGGCCTTGGCCAGCAGCGCCAGCAGGATGTCGTCCGCCTCGTCCTGCTTGAGGTCCAGGGTCAGGCTCTGCTTGGAGCGGTTGGTCCAGACAAAGTGCGAGGCCAGGCCATCGACACGCTGGTCGTAGCCGCGGGCGAAATCGCCGCTGCCGGGGCGCTCGATCTTGATCACACGCGCGCCCAGGTCCGCCAGTTGGCGGGTGCAGAACGGCGCGGCGATGGCATGTTCCAGGCTGACGACGGTGATGCCGTCCAGCGGGCGGGGAGCGGATTGGGTCATGGCAAATTCCTGTTCGGTGTTCAATGCAGGTCCGCCAGCGACTGCGCGTCGCGCAGTTGCCAGACGCGCTCGATCAGCGCTCGGCCCTCGGCCTCGCTGCGCTGCCCGGCATAGGCCAGCAGGCGCTGGAACTTGGCCTCCAGCTCTGGGCGCGACAGGGTGTTGCCCGGATCGCCCTTGGGTTCGTCGATGGCTGCGCTGAACTGCCGGCCATCGACGCAGCGCACCTCGACCCGCCCCAGCCAGCGCGCCGGATAGGCACCGTCCACCTCAGGGTCCAGCTGCATGCGCACCTTGTCGCGGAACGTGGCGATGCGCGGATCGGTCAGTGCCAGGTCGCGGAACTCCAGCAACTGCGCACTGCCATGCACGGCGATCAGGCCCAGTACCGTGCCCATGGAGAACTTGGCCTGGTGCACGGTGGTCGGTGTGGTCACCCGCCCCAACACATCGATGGCGCCCTGGTGCACGCGGGTGATCACTTCGGCGATCTGCTCATGGCCCAGCTCCTCGCGCTGCATCAGGTGCAGCAGTGCATCAGCCGCCGGGTGGGTGTGACGACACGAGGCGTGGAACTTGAACGAGGTTTCCGCCAGCGCCCAGCGTGTGCCGAGCCGGTCGGAGAGCCGCGCGGGGTCGGCATCGCTGGACATGCCTGCGGCCATGCCCTGGTCGCCTTCGAGGATGTTGCGCGCCCCACTCAGGCCATCGGCGGTGAGGTAGGCGCCGAGCAGGCCATCGGCGGCGGCCTTGGCGGTGTGCAGCTGCTTGGAGTCGACAGCGTCGCGCAGAAACTCCCACAGCCCCGCAGCCTGGGTGCCGGCGCTGCCGAGCAGATTGATGAACTGCTCCTGATTGAAGTCCAGCAGCTTGCCCACGCCCACGGCGGCAGCCAGGGTGCCGACCGTGGCGGTGGTGTGGAAGATCCGATAGTGCGAACGGCCGAGGAATTCGCCGATGCGGATGCCGGCCTCGTAGCCTGCCACCGAGGCCAGCAGCAGGTCCTGGCCGGACTTGCCCAGGTCTTGCGCGGCCGCCAGCACGGCGGAGAACACCACGGTGGCCGGGTGCAGCACGGAGCTGTTGTGCAGGTCGTCCTGCTCGACCAGGTGCGAGGCGGCGCCGTTGACCAGGGCGGCGAAATAGGCGGAGGTACCCCGGCCGTTGCTCAGCACGCGCGCACGGCCCGAGGCGGGCCCCATGCGTTCGGCGTAACGCTCGAACAGCGGGATCGGGTGCGATCCCTGGCTGGCCAGGGCCGAGCCGAGCCAGTCGAGAAACAGGTCTTCGGTGCGGTCCAGCACGGCGCCGGGGATGGCCTCGTAGCGCAGGTCGGCCAGGAAGCTGGCCAGGGCTTGGGTATCACGCATGGTCGGCTCCTCAGAAGCTGCGCGGCAGCTCGAGCAGGTGCTCGGCCACGTACGACAGGATCAGGTTGGTGGAGATCGGCGCCACCTGGTACAGGCGGGTCTCGCGGAACTTGCGCTCGACGTCGTATTCGTTGGCGAAACCAAAGCCGCCATGGGTCTGCAGGCAGGCATTGGCCGCCTCCCACGAGGCCTTGGCCGCCAGGTACTTGGCCATGTTCGCCGCCGCCCCGGCGTTGGCGCCGCTGTCGTATTCGGCGCAGGCACGCCAGCGCATCAGGTCGGCGGCCTCGATCTCGATATGGGCTTCGGCGATGGGGAACTGCACGCCCTGGTTCTGTCCGATCGGGCGGCCGAACACCACGCGGTCGCGGGCGTACTGGCTGGCCTTCTCGACGAACCAGCGGCCATCGCCGATGCATTCGGCGGCAATCAGCGTGCGCTCGGCGTTCAGGCCGTCGAGGATGTAGCGGAACCCTTTGCCCTCCTCGCCAATCAGGCTGCTGGCCGGGATTTCCAGGTTGTCGAAGAACAGCTCGTTGGTCTCGTGGTTGACCATGTTGGCGATCGGCTGCACGGTCAGGCCGTTGCCGATCGCTTCACGCAGGTCGACCAGGAAGATCGACATGCCTTCGGATTTCTTCTTCACCTCCGGCAGCGGCGTGGTGCGTGCCAGCAGGATCATCAGGTCCGAATGCTGCACACGCGAGATCCATACTTTCTGCCCGTTGATCACGTACTTGTCGCCCTGGCGCACGGCGGTGGTCTTGATCTTGGTGGTGTCGGTGCCGGTGGTCGGCTCGGTCACGCCCATCGACTGCAGGCGCAGCTCGCCACTGGCAAGCTTGGGCAGGTAGAAGCGCTTCTGCTCGTCGCTGCCGTTTCGCAGCAGGGTGAACATGTTGTACATCTGCCCGTGGATGGTGCCGGAGTTGCCGCCACAGCGGTTGACCTCCTCGAGAATCACCGACGCCTCGGCCAGGCCCAGGCCCGATCCACCGTACTCTTCGGGGATCATCGCCGACAGCCAGCCGGCATCGGTCATGGCCTTGACGAAGGCTTCCGGAAAACCTTTTTCTTCATCGATCCTGCGCCAGTATTCGGCGGGGAATTCGGCGCACAGGGCGCGCACGCCCTCGCGGATGGCATTGAGGTCATCGCTGTCGTAGCTATGCATGTGTGGATTCTCTGCGAAGGCTTAAGGAAGTCAGTCGAAGATCACTTCGGCGCTCTGGGCTGTGCCGTCGGCATTGCCGGCCCACAGGCGTGCCTTGCCAGGTGCCTCGATGCAGCCACTGACCTGGAACGCTGCTGGCAGGGTCAGCGGCCGCACACCGCGGTAGGCGAAGTGGCGCACAGGCTTGTCGGGGTGGGCCCGCACGAAGGCGCGCAGGTTGAGGGTGGCGATCATCGGGCCATGCACCACCAGGCCGGGGTAGCCCTCGGTCTCGGTGACGTAGGGGTGGTCGTAGTGGATGCGGTGGCCGTTGAAGGTGATGGCCGAGTAGCGGAACAGCAGCGTCGGCGTCGGGGTGATGGTTTCATTCCACTCGCCCGCCTCGCTCGGCGTGCCGCTGCCGCGCTTGGGCGGGTTGGGCTCGCGGTAGACGATGTCCTGTTCCTCGCGGATGCACAGGCGGCCGTCCTGGGAGTAATCGTGGCGCACGGTGACGAACAGCAGTGCGCCGGTGCGCCCGTGCTTTTCCTCGATGTGCAGGATGGTCGACAGGCGGTGGGCCTCACCGCCAACTTTCAACGGCGCGATGAACTCGACCCGCCCGCCCGCCCACATGCGGTTGCGGTTGTCGGCCGGTGGCAGGAAGCCGCCACGGGCAGGGTGACCGTCCGTGCCCAGTTGCGACTCCGGCAGCGGCTCCTGGAAGAAGCACCAGGTCCACAGGTGCGGCAGCGCGTCACCATGGCCTGGCGCGGCCTCGCCGAAGGTCGCGGCGATGCGCTTGACCAGGTTGCGGCTGAGCACATCCCAGGCCTCTTCGGTGCGGCCGATCCAGGCGCTGAAGTCGGTGGGCGAAGTCGAAGCAGTCATGAGCATGGGCCTCTGCATTTGTTGTTATGGGCCGATCATGCGAGGCGCCCGGCATTCTGTGAATTTGCATTTGCGTAAACCAGCGTTCATAAATGCCGAACGCCTCTGCTACGACAGGACTCCCCATGCACTTCGACCTGGCTGACTTGCGGCTCTTCATCCACATCGGCGAATCGCCGAGCCTCACCCAAGGTGCGCGCCGTGCGTTTCTCTCCCCCGCCGCAGCCAGCGCGCGGATCAAGGCCCTCGAGGCGCAGCTCGATACCCGCCTGCTGTACCGCGACAGCCGTGGCGTGGAGCTGACGCCCGCGGGTCAGAAACTGCTGACCCATGCGCGCCTGATCATGCGTCAGGTGGAGTACCTCAAGGCCGAGTTCACCCAGTTTGGCACCGACTCGGCCGGGCACATCCGCATCTTCGCCAACACCACTGCGGTGACCGAGTTCCTGCCCGAAGTGCTGGCCGGGTTTCTCGCCCAGCGGCCGGGGGTGACGGTCGATCTGCAGGAGCGACTGTCACGCGATATCGTGCGCGGGGTGCTCGATGGCAGCAGCGACATGGGCATCATCGCCGGGCCCGTGGAGGCGGCGGGTCTACAGGTGATGCGCTTCAGTACCGACCGGCTGGCGCTGATCGTGCCGGCCGGTCACGAGCTGGCGGGCCGCCGCCAGGTGACGCTCAAGCAGACCCTGGCCTACCAGCACATCGGCCTGCATGACGGCAGCACTTTGCTGACGTTCCTGCGCGACCACGTCGAGCGTATTGGCCAGAGCCTGGCGCTGCGGATCCAGATGTCCAGCTTCGAGGCGATCTGCCGGATGGTCGAGGCGGGTGTGGGGATCGGGATCATTCCCGAGTCTGCGGCGGTGCGCCACAGCCACACCATGAACCTGGTCACCATCGCCCTGGACGAGCCCTGGGCGGTGCGTGAACGCAGCATCCTGGTACGCGAGCTGGATGCGTTGCCGGGGACGGTACGGGCGTTGATCGCGACCTTGATGCCGGCTGAGGCGCCTACACAGCCTGTGTAGGAGCGGGCTTGCCCGCGAAAAAGACACCGCGCTGCCTGGCACGGGCTACGCCCGTGTTCGCGGGACACATCGCAGCGGCGAACCGCCGCTTCCAACAAGGCCCATCAGGATCACACACCCAACTGCCCCAGCGTGCGCCGCGCCTGGGCTGCTTCCATGCAGACATACAGCCGGTCGGTCAGCGCCTGCAGATCGACGCGCCGCCCGTCCACCACCGGCGTGCACACCCACAACTTCACCCGCAAGCCACCGGCCACTGGCCACGCATCCGGCGCCACCAGTGACTTGAAGCAGGCAGGCGCAAGCTGCGGCGCACGGCTGATGGCTGCCAGCGAAAACACCAGCGTCATGCTCAGGTGACTCTGGTCGATTTCGAACCCATCGAAACAGTACAAGGGCGTCGGCGCGTGCGAGTTGGCGAACAGCACACAGTCGTCAGTCACACTCAGCACACACTTGCCATGTCTTCGGCGCAGCCCCTCGGCGAGCGCCAGCCCAGCCACGCCGGCAACCAGCAGCAGCACGCCAGGCCCCCACAGCAACCATTGCCCGGATTGCATCTGCCACTGCGCAGGCAAACTGGCCAGCCAGCCTCCGACCAACACCAGCGAAAACGCCAGCAACGCACAGGCCAGCGCCTTGCCACGCGAGGATTCGTGCAGCGCCAAAGGCTTGCAGGACTCCTCCGCGTGAGCCCCGAGCCAGGCCAGCAAGGTTTCCCGGTCGGTGTCAGCCATCAGCCTGCAGGGCATCCAGTTGCTGCTGTGCACAAGCGGCGTCGCGGTAGGCACCCAGCAGTGCGGCGATTTCGTCGCAGCCCAGCTTGCGCCCACCGGTCATCAGCCCTGCAGAGTGGATGCGTACATGCGGCTCGGGCTTTTTCAGCGACATGGCCTGGTTGCCGAATACCTGCAGCCTGGCGACGTGATGCCTGGGCAGATGGGCGTTAGAGTCGAGCGTGAGTTTCTGCAAGGTCAGCAAGCCTTCGTCCTTGACCAGAATGTCTTGCACCTCGGCCATTTCGATCGGCGCATCGAGCGTATCGACAAACAGCTGGCGGCGAGTCAGGCGCATGAACACATGCTTGCCCGCGTCCCGGTGCTGCCAGGTGACGAGCAGGGAGAACACGACCAGGAAGCCGGCGCATACCGTCAGCCCGGTTCGCCCCATGTTGACGGCCATCGCCAGCATGCCCAGCGATACCAGCAACATGATCGGCCCCCACAGCTTGTAGCGTCGGGAGTTGGTGAATTCGGTCTGTTCCGGAACTCGCTCGATCATCAGGCGCAGTTCGGCGATCACGCGGTCGCGCTGGGCGGCGCGGGACTGACCGTATTCGTCGGGAGAAATGGATGGATCGGGATGTTGTGGCGTGGTCATGGCTTACTCGGTACCGGCATTGAGGTAATCGGTCAGGAACGCCTGGGCGTTGCCTTGTTCGGACAGGGCCTGCGAGTAGCCGATCTTCAGCGCCTGGGCTTCGCCGGGCAGATACAGTTCGCTGGCGCTCCAGCTGTTCGAGCCCTGGATCACCAGTGCAGCGAACTTTTGCCCGTCGACCGTGGTGTAGTAGCGGGTCAGCTTGTCGGTCTTCTCGACGTTCATCTTCTGGATGCGCATGTTCCAGTCGTGATCGACACCCTCGACCTGCACCAGCGCCTCGTTGGCGCTGCGATCGCCGATGCGCAGGGTCCAGACCTTCACGCCCTGCTCGCCGGCATAGGCCACGACCTTGTCGGCCACCGATGGTCGCTCTTGGGCCTGAGCCATGGCGCCCACGAGCGCCAATGCTGCGACCATGCCGGCCGCCCATCTGCGATGAATCGACATCCTGCTTGCTCCTCGAAATCCTGGGGGGCCTTGTATTGAAAGGGGCGTGGGCCAGCCTGCCAACCGGCCTGGCCGCTGCGCACAACAAACAGGCCGTTGCGCACAATGGCTGACGCCCGAAGCGTGTTCGCGTTAACATTCCGCCACCCGCCACGACACCCTATGGACAGGCTTGGCCGATGGAACGCTGGACCCCTTACCTGGACATGCAGTTCAGCTTCGACCGCCCAGGCTCGCTGGCCCAGGCGGGCGTCCTCGACAGCGCCGCCAGCCAGGTCATGGGCAGTGCGATCGGTCACTATCGCGCCCACACCGTGCGCGCACACCTGCAGTACTTCGACTGCGACCTGCAGTTTCCCGAGCCGCTGCGCATCCACAAGGTTTTGCCCGACAGCCTGTGCCTGGTGCACATGCTCAGCGGCCAATGGCAGCACCGGGTCGACGGCCGACTCAACCACTACCTCAGCGGCAAGACTCACGCGCTGGGCCTGAGCGAGCACATGGAAGCCTTCGACCAGCTACCCGCCGACAGCCACGCGCGCATGGCCGGGCTGCGCGTCGGTGCCGACTACCTGCGCGAACTGGCCGAGCAAGACCCACACCTGCAACCCCTGCTCGGGCTGCTCGCCGACGGCATGCGCTTTACCGATTTCGAGCGCTGCCCGGCGCTGGGTCGCCTGCTGCTGCAGCTCTATCACTCGCCCTACCACGGCACGCTCAAGCGCCTGCACCAGGAGAGCCTGAGCCTGGGGTTGCTGGTGGAACTGGCCGCGCACCTCGGTGGCAGCCCACAGGCACCTACGCCGACGGTACGGGGTCAACGGGACCTGGCCCACGAAGCACGGCGCCTGCTCGACCTGGACCTGGTCGATCCGCCCGGCAGCCTGGCCCTGGCCCGGCAACTCGGGGTGGGCGAAACCACCCTGCGCCGCGCCTTCGCCAAGGTGTTCGGCCAGTCGATGCTGCAGTACCTGCGCCAGCAGCGCATGGAGCTGGCCCGCACGCTGCTGCTGCAACGCAAATGGCAGGTCGCGCAGATCGCCTATCGCCTGGGCTACGCCAACCCGGCCAATTTCAGCAACGCCTACAAGGCCTACCACGGGCATCCGCCAGGTATGGAGTGATCGCCCTGCGCTGTGAAAGCTGTGAGCTGTTGTGAATCGTTGTGAAGCCTCACCGTACTAGCCAATTGCCCATGCTACCGTCCGGAGCCGTCATCAAGACGACCCCTTCCTTTCCGTTTCGGGAGCAGCGCCAATGTCTACCATCACCCCCGCTGGTGGCGGGTCCAACACGCCAAAAGCCTCGAGCTCGGCCTTCGACAACCGCCTGGACACCGCCAAGTCGAGCCAGGTGATCGCCGACTACATGCGCCAGACCGGCAAGTCGGCCATCACCAAGGACGAACTCGACAAGCTGGCCGACAACAAGTCCGGCAATGTACCGGCCAATGTGTCGGATGCGGCGAAATACATGCAGCGCCATCCGGATGTGTTCACCGCCATCGAAACCCATGACGTACCCGGCGCCGACAACCTGTCCGGGGTGTGGAACTTCGACTGGGCGGCCAAGGGCGGCCTGGCCGGCACCCCGACCGACGCCATCGCCAAGATGCAGGAAACCTTCGACCTGGCGATCGAGAAGTCGGCAAAGATCACTGAAGTGACGACAGGCAAGAAAGCCGAGCTGGATGCGACCAAGCAGCGGCCGAGCAACTGATTCAAGGCGGTATGCGGGTTCTCCCCTGCTGCCGCTCAGTACCTTGTGGGGACAACGGTGTTGTTCAAACTCTAAAGGCCAGCCCGCCCCCACAGGGATTGGGCTGGCTCCCAGGGATGCCCCCATCGCCTATCAGTGCTTGATCATCACATGCCGAATGGCCGTGTAATCCTCCAGCCCATACATCGACATGTCCTTGCCATACCCGGACAGCTTCACCCCGCCATGGGGCATCTCGCTGACCAGCATGAAATGGGTGTTCACCCAGGTGCAGCCATACTGCAAGCGCGCCGCCAGCCGGTGCGCGCGGCCAACGTCCTGGGTCCACACCGACGACGCCAGCCCGTAGTCCGAGTCGTTGGCCCACTCCAGCGCCTGGGCCTCGTCAGTGAACTCGGTCACCGACACCACCGGCCCGAAGATCTCGCGCCGCACCACTTCATCGTCCTGCTGCGCGCCCGCCAATACCGTCGGCTCGAAGAAGAACCCCGCCCGGTCGGCACGCTTGCCGCCCGTGGTGACCTGGATATGCGGCACCTGCCGCGCCCGCTCGACGAAACCACTGACGCGCTCCAGGTGCTGTTGGGTGATCAACGGCCCCAGTTCGGTCTCGGGATCGTCCTGCTCGCCAAGACGAATGCTCGCCACCGCAGCCGTGAGCTTGTCGACGAACACCTGGTACACACCCTTCTGCACATACAGCCGGCAGGCTGCCGTGCAGTCCTGCCCGGCGTTGTAGAAGCCGAACGCGCGGATACCTTCGACCGCGGCATCGATGTCGGCATCGTCGAAGATGATCACCGGTGCCTTGCCGCCCAGCTCCATGTGCATGCGCTTCACGGTGTCGGCGGTGCCGGCGATGATGCGGCTGCCAGTGGCCACGGAGCCTGTCAGCGAGACCATGCGCACCTTGGGATGGGTAGTCAGCGGCTCGCCCACGCTCGGGCCTCGGCCGAACACCAGGTTGACCACGCCCGCCGGGAAGATGCCCGCGATCAGCTCGCCCAGGCGCAGGGCCGTCAGCGGCGTCTGCTCGGACGGCTTGAGCACCACGGTATTGCCCGCCGCCAGGGCCGGGCCGAGCTTCCAGGCGGCCATCATCAGCGGGTAGTTCCAGGGCGCGATCGAAGCCACCACACCCACCGGGTCGCGGCGGATCATCGAGGTGTGCCCCGGCAGGTACTCACCCGCCGCCGAGCCTTGCAGCACACGGCTGGCGCCGGCGAAGAAGCGGAACACATCAGCCACTGCCGGCAACTCGTCGTTCAGCGCAGCCTGGTAGGGTTTGCCACAGTTGTTCGACTCCAGCCGCGCCAGTTCCTCGGCGTGCGCATCGATGGCATCGGCCAGCTTGAGCAACAGCAGCGAGCGATCCTTTGGGGCGGTCTGGGACCAGCCTTCGAACGCCGCATCGGCTGCACGCACGGCGGTGTCGACCTGGGCCGGCGTGGCTTCGGCAATCTCCACCAGGGTGGTGCCGAGCGCCGGGTTGAGCACGGCGAGCGACTCGCCTTCACCGGCGACCAATTGGCCGTTGATCAGCAGTTTGGTTTGCATGAAGCGCTCCTTTTCTCAGGTTCTTGTTCGCGTGTTCACTTGCCGCTGCCGGCAACGCCTTCGCCACCTTTGGTCAGGTAGTAGGCGCCCAGGATCGGCAGCATGGTCACCAGCATCACCAGCATCGCCACCACATTGGTCACCGGTACGTCGCGCGGGCGACCGAGCTGGTTGAGCAGCCAGATCGGCAAGGTGCGTTCGTGACCGGCGGTGAAGGTGGTGACGATGATTTCGTCGAACGACAAGGCAAACGCCAGCATGCCGCCGGCCAGCAGCGCCGAGCCGAGGTTGGGCAGGATCACGTAGCGGAAGGTCTGCCAGCCGTCGGCGCCCAGGTCCATCGAGGCTTCGATCAGGCTATGCGAAGTGCGCCTGAAGCGGGCGATGACGTTGTTGTAGACGATCACCACGCAGAAGGTCGCGTGCCCGACGACGATGGTCATGAAGCCAGGCTCGATGCCCAGGGTCTTGAACGCCGACAGCAACGCGATGCCGGTGATGATGCCGGGCAAGGCGATCGGCAGGATCAGCATCAGCGAGATGCTTTCCTTGCCGAAGAAATCACGCCGGTACAACGCAGCCGCCGCCAGCGTGCCCAGCACCATGGCGATCAGCGTGGCGAGGGCGGCGATCTTCACCGACAGGGTCACGGCATCGAGCACGTCCTGACGGGCGAAGGCCACGCTGAACCAGTGCAGGGTGAAGCCCTGCGGCGGAAAGCTGAACGCAGCGTCTTCGGTGTTGAAGGCGTACAGGAAGATGATCAGGATCGGGAAGTGCAGGAACACCAGCCCTCCCCAGGCCGCAAGCTTCAGGCCCCAGGACGCTTTTTCAGAGTGCATCGAAGGCCCCCAGGCGTTTGACGATGGACAGGTAGACGGCGATCAGCACGATCGGCACCAGGGTGAAGGCCGCAGCCATGGGCATGTTGCCGATGGCACCCTGCTGGGCGTAGACCATGCCGCCGATGAAGTAGCCAGGCGGCCCGACCAGCGACGGCACGATGAAGTCGCCCAGCGTGAGGCTGAAGGTGAAGATCGAGCCCGCGGCGATGCCGGGCACCGACAGCGGCAGGATCACCTGCATGAAGGTCTGGCGCGGCTGCGCCCCCAGGTCGGCCGAGGCTTGCAGCAACGACGGCGGCAGGCGCTCCAGCGACGCCTGGATCGGCAGGATCATGAACGGCAGCCAGATGTAGACGAACACCAGGAAGCGCCCCAGGTTCGAAGTCGACAAGGTGTTGCCGCCCACCCCGGGCACGCTCAGCAGCAGGTTCAGCAACGGTTCCAGGCCCAGGTGCTGGACGAACCACATGGCCACCCCGCCCTTGGCCAGTAGCAGGGTCCAGGCGTAGGCCTTGACGATGTAGCTGGCCCACATCGGCAGCATCACCGCGATGTAGAAGAACGCCTTGGTCTTGCCGCTGGTGTAGCGCGCCATGTAGTAGGCGATGGGGAACGCCAGCGCAGCACTGGCGATGGACACCGCCACGGCCATCAGCACGGTGCGCTGGATGATGTCGAAGTTGGCCGGGGT
Source organism: Pseudomonas sp. RW10S2 (assembly GCF_014268985.1). Classification (NCBI taxonomy): domain Bacteria; kingdom Pseudomonadati; phylum Pseudomonadota; class Gammaproteobacteria; order Pseudomonadales; family Pseudomonadaceae; genus Pseudomonas; species Pseudomonas sp. RW10S2. The sequence goes on from NZ_JABWRO010000133.1 coordinate 13,194, forward strand.
GAACAGCGCGGCGAAGTTGGCCCAGGTCAGGCTCGGCGTCACCGTCATGGTGAAATCGTCGAAGGTGTAGAAGCCCTGCCACAACAGGGTCAGCAACGAGCCCAGGTAGATCGCGCCGAACCACAGCAGCGGCGGCACCAGCAGCAGCGACAGGTACAGCGTCGGCTTGCGGTAGAGCAGGTTGGACAGCCCGCGCAGGGCGCCGTGACGGGCTTCCGGCGCCGTGGCATCGAGGGTCAGGCTCATCTCACACGCCCTCGCTCAGCGCCACCATGGCCTCGCGCGCCCAGCGGGCGGTGACGCGCTGGCCCGGCTGGTGGCTGGCCGGGCCGTCGCCCCACTGGCTGTTGGCCTGGCTCAGGCTCAGGTGCTGGCCGTTGTCCAGGCGGATCTCGTAGCGGGTTGCGGCGCCCTGGTACTGGATATCGTGCAGCAGGCCGCTGACCTCCACTTCGCTGGCTCCCCGCTCGCCCAAGGCGAAGCGGATGTGTTCGGGACGAATGGAGAACGGCCGGGCATCACCGACCAGTTGGCTGGCGAGCTCGCCGCGCAGCACGTTGGAGGTGCCGACGAACTCGGCGACGAAGGCGGTGGCCGGCTTCATGTACAGGTTGCGCGGGGTATCGACCTGCTCGATGCGCCCTTTGTTGAATACCGCGACACGGTCGGACATCGACAGCGCTTCGCTCTGGTCGTGGGTGACGAAGATGAAGGTGATGCCCAGTTGCCGTTGCAGGCGCTTGAGTTCGCCCTGCATCTGCTCGCGCAGCTTGAGGTCGAGCGCGCCCAGCGGCTCGTCGAGCAGCAGCACGCGCGGGCGATTGACCAGCGCGCGGGCCAGGGCCACGCGCTGGCGCTGGCCACCGGAAAGCTGCACCGGCTTGCGCGAGCCATAGCCGCCGAGGGCGACCATCTCCAGCGCCTGCTCGGCGCGCTGTAAACGCTCGGTGCGGGCCACGCCCTTGACCTTCAGGCCATAGGCGACGTTGTCCAGCACGTTCATGTGCGGGAACAGCGCGTAGTCCTGGAACACCGTGTTGACGTCACGCTGATAGGGCGGCAGGCCAGCGGCTTCGAGGCCATGGATGCGGATGGAGCCGGCGCTGGGCTGCTCGAAACCTGCGATCAGGCGCAGGCAGGTGGTCTTGCCCGAGCCCGAGGGGCCGAGCATGGAAAAGAATTCGCCGTCCTGGATGTCGATCGACACCTGGTCGACGGCCTTCACCTCGCCGAACTGACGGGAGACCTGGGTGAACTGGACGGCTGGGGGCATGGTGGAGGCTCCGGGGTGAAGGGTGGTTTTGTGGTGTCGCTGCCGGTCTCATC
>NZ_JABWRO010000134.1:0-14454 GCF_014268985.1 Pseudomonas sp. RW10S2
CGCGCCCCCCGCCACACCTACCACGGCGGTCTGTTCGAGCGCTTCCCGGCGAAAATCACCGTCCCCAGCACCGGCTTCTGGAACATCACGCTCGATACCGTGACCACCCGCCCGATCTCGGTGACGCGCAAGCCAAGCTTCACCCACAAGATCAAGATCATCCGTCGCTCGTCGTCGAAACTCGGATAAGCCCTGCCATGACCCAGAACCTCAAATACGTGATCAAGTACAAGCTCGATGGCCAACGCCGCTGGGACTTTGCCGTGATGCCCGATGCCTCTCAGGAGCAAGCCCTGGAGGCGTTGCGCAAGATCCATGGCGAAGACGCCGAGAAAATCAGCGACATTCAGGTCAGCAAGGCGCTGTAACCCAACAGCTACACCGCTCAGGGCGCGCTCGCCGCCCTGTACGCCTGCACCGTTGAAACAGGCTTGGCGCGTCGATAGCACCCTGCCATGATTTCACCTCTTCCCGGCGAACGACTTATCGCTATATATTTCGCAATATAACGATAAGCCTCCGAGGAGTCGTCTTCATGCGTATTCGCCTGTCCCACCTGGCCGCCACCGCCCTGGCCAGCCTGATTTCACTCAACAGCGCCTGGGCCGATGAAGTTCAGGTCGCCGTGGCGGCCAACTTTACCGCGCCGATCCAGGCGATCGCCAAGGACTTCGAGAAAGACACCGGGCACAAGTTGGTTGCAGCCTTTGGCGCCACTGGACAGTTCTACGCACAGATCAAGAACGGCGCGCCGTTCGAAGTGTTCCTCGCCGCCGACGACAGCACGCCTGCCAAGCTTGAGCAGGAAAAGGAAATCGTCGAAGGCTCGCGCTTCACCTACGCCATCGGTACCCTCGCCCTGTGGTCCGCCAAGCCCGGTTATGTCGACGACAAGGGTGAAGTACTGAAGAAGAACGACTTCAAGCACCTGTCCATCGCCAACCCCAAGGCCGCCCCCTATGGCCTGGCCGCCACCCAGGTGCTGGACAAGCTCAAGCTGACTGACGCCACCAAGGGCAAGATCGTCGAAGGCCAGAACATCACCCAGGCCTTCCAGTTCGTCTCCACCGGCAACGCCGAGCTTGGTTTCGTCGCCCTGTCGCAGATCTACAAGGATGGCAAGGTCGAGAACGGTTCGGCGTGGATCGTCCCGTCCAGCCTGCACGAGCCGATCCGCCAGGACGCCGTCATTCTCAACAAGGGCAAGGACAATCCGGCGGCCAAGGCCTTGGTCGAGTACCTCAAGGGCCCGAAAGCCGCTGCGGTGATCAAGTCGTACGGCTATGAAATCTGATGCCACTCGACGCCAGTGACCTGGGGGCAATATGGCTGACCGTCAAACTGGCCAGCCTGACCACACTGATCCTGCTGGTGGTGGGCACGCCCATTGCCTGGTGGCTGGCCCGCACCCGCTCATGGCTGCGCGGGCCCGTCGGGGCAGTCGTGGCGCTGCCCCTGGTGCTGCCACCGACAGTGATCGGTTTCTACCTGCTGATCGCGCTCGGCCCCCACGGCTGGCTTGGTCAGGCCACGCAGGCGCTGGGGCTGGGCACCGTGGTGTTCAGCTTTACCGGGCTGGTGATCGGCTCGGTGGTGTACTCGATGCCCTTCGTGGTCCAGCCACTGCAGAACGCCTTCAGCGCCATCGGCCAGCGCCCGCTGGAAGTGGCCGCAACGCTGCGGGCCAGCCCTTGGGATACCTTCATCCACGTGGTGCTGCCACTGGCCCGGCCCGGCTTCATCACTGCCAGCATCCTCGGCTTCGCCCACACCGTCGGCGAGTTCGGTGTAGTGCTGATGATCGGTGGCAACATTCCCGACAAGACCCGCGTGGTTTCGGTACAGATCTTCGATCACGTCGAAGCCATGGCCTATTCGCAAGCGCACTGGCTGGCCGGTGCGATGCTGGTGTTCTCCTTCCTGGTGCTGCTGATGCTCTATGCTGGCCGCCGTGGCAAGGCTGGCTGGAGCTGAGATGAGTTCACGCATGCACGCGCGCCTGAAACTGGCACGCGACGACTTCACCCTGGACGTCGACCTCGACCTGCCGGGCCGCGGGATCAGCGCACTGTTCGGCCATTCGGGCTCAGGCAAGACCTCCTGCCTGCGCTGCCTGGCCGGCCTGGAACGCGCCAGCGAGGCCTACATCGAGATCAACGGCGAGGTGTGGGAAGACAGTCTTAATGGCACCTTCCTCGCCCCGCATCGACGCCCGGTAGGCTATGTGTTCCAGGAGTCCAGCCTGTTTGCGCACCTCTCGGTGCGCGGTAACCTGGAATTCGGCTGGCGACGGGTCTCGGCCAGCGAACGCAAGGTCGGACTGGACCAGGCCTGCCAGTTGCTGGGGATCGGGCACCTGCTCGAACGCAAGCCCATCACTCTCTCCGGCGGCGAAGCGCAGCGTGTCGGCATCGCCCGCGCCCTGCTCAGCAGCCCCCGACTGCTGCTGATGGACGAGCCCCTGGCCGCCCTCGACGGCCCGCGCAAGCGCGAGATTCTGCCCTACCTCGAACGCCTGCACGACGAACTCGACATCCCCGTGGTGTACGTCAGCCACTCCCAGGACGAGGTCGCACGCCTGGCCGATCACCTGGTGCTGCTGGAGCAGGGCAAGGTCATGGCCAGCGGTCCGATCGGCCAGACGCTTGCGCGCCTCGACCTCTCGCTGGCGCAGAGCGAGGAAGCGGGCGTGGTGCTTGAAGGTGTGGTGATCGGCCACCAGCCCGACTACGAACTGTTCGACCTGCGCCTGCCGGGCAGCGACGGTGCGCTGCTGCGCATCGCCCATCCCGCCCTGCATGTCGGCAGCACCCTGCGCCTCAAGGTCCAGGCCCGCGACGTCAGCCTCACCCTCACCCACGACGGCACCTCGAGCATCCTCAACCGCTTGCCGGTGACCGTGCGCGAATGCCGCCCAGCCGACAACCCGGCGCACGTGCTGGTCAGCCTCGACGCTGCCGGCAGCGCCTTGCTCGCGCGCATCACCCGGTACTCGGCAGACCAGCTCGGACTGCAGCCGGGCCAGGCGTTATGGGCGCAGATCAAATCGGTGGCACTGTTGGCCTGAGCAACTCAGGCGCTGCCGTTGTCCACCGATAAGACAACTGGTCGATGGACTGCGCCATGCCCGAGATCACCCTGCCCCGCACCCTGCACTATGTCGACGACACCCAACCTGGCCTGAGCCGACGCCTTTGGCGCGGACGCTTCATCTACCTGACCCCTGATGGCACGCGGGTGCGCGACGCGAATACGCTGGAACGCATTGCCGCACTGGTCATCCCGCCCGCCTACACCGATGTGTGGATCTGCCTCGACCCGCAGGGCCACCTGCAAGCCACCGGTCGCGACGCCCGTGGGCGCAAGCAGTACCGCTACCACGCCGAGTGGCGCACGCTACGCGACGAGCACAAGTACGGGCGCATGCTGGCCTTCGCGCAGGCGTTGCCAAGGCTGCGCCAACACCTGGACCAGCATCTGGCACGCCCCGGGATGGACCGGGAAAAGGTCATGGCACTGGTGGTCAGCCTGCTCGACAACACCCTGATCCGCATCGGCAACCGTCAATACCTGCGCGACAACCAGTCCTACGGACTGACCACCCTGCACAACCGGCATGTCGAGGTCAGGGGCAGCACCATTCGCTTCCAGTTTCGCGGCAAACGCGGCGTCGAGCACAGCATCACCGTGCGCGACCGGCGCCTGGCGCAACTGCTCAAGCGCTGCATGGAGTTGCCTGGCCAGGAACTCTTCCAGTACCTGGATGAGGACGGCCAGCGCCATCGCATCGGCTCCAGTGACATCAACCTGTTCCTCCAGCAACTGACAGGTGCCGACTTCACCGCCAAGGACTACCGTACCTGGGGCGGCAGCGCCTTGGCCCTGAGCCTGCTGCGCCCGCTGGCCTGGGAGCCGGAGGCCGAGGCCAGGCGCCAGGTCGCGGCCATCGTCCGCGAGGTGGCCACGCGTCTTGGCAATACGCCGGCGGTGTGCCGACGCTGCTACATCCATCCAGCGCTGCTCGAGCACTTCCACCTGGGCCGTCTCGCCGAACTTCCGCGAGCCCGGGCACGCAAGGGCCTGGAACAGGAAGAGGTGGCCTTGCTACGTTTTCTGCAGGCACTGGAAGCGCTCTGAAGTTTCATTGACCAGGGCTATTTACAACATAAAGCAGAGAAATTTCCCATATTCGCTCCAGCCCCCTATCCTTGCCACCGAGCACCTTCGCCGATTGACCTGACCCGGTTGATTTCGGCACCTGCAACTGAAGACCGCCAACAGATTTTGTCCGCTCAGGAATTAATATCTTCCGAAAGCGTCTTTAATGAGAAGGAAGAGGGACAGGCTCCCACCGCTGCGGCACATGGCCCAACGGATTTCTACATCACCAAGGAGAACTAAATGCTGATACTCACCCGCAAGGTTGGCGAAAGCATCGTCATCAACGATGACATCAAAGTCACCATTCTGGGCGTCAAGGGGATGCAAGTGAGGATCGGCATCGATGCGCCAAAGGATGTCCAGGTCCATCGTGAAGAGATTTTCAAGCGCATTCAGGCCGGCAACCCCGCCCCGGAGAAAGCCGACGACCAACACTGACCACCCTCGCCTCAAGCCGCACGGACGCGCTTGATAATCCGGCACGTCCCAGCGGGATACCGCCTGCATTTCAGGTATGGAGCAGCTCGCGTACCTTGGCGATCATTCTGTCCATGTCGAACGGCTTGTCGAACACCGCCTCGAACAACCCCGGGCTGTCGCGCCCTTGGCTGGCCTGCGCGCCACTCATGAGAATGACCGGCAGGTCGACCAGCTCCAGTTCGTCGCGGATCGCCCGCGCCAACTCCTCGCCATTGAGCACCGGCATCATGTAGTCGGTGATCACCAGGTCCACCCGCTTGTCCCTCAGGGCCTCGAGCGCCTTGCGCCCGTTGCTGGCCTTTTCTACCAGAAACCCCTCATCCTCCAGGGCGAATCCGAGGATGTCGGCGATCAGGTATTCGTCATCGACGATCAGGATGGTATTCATTGCACGGTACCGTCAGCGGTCCCCCTGGGGTACGGCCGTTCCCGACAGCACACCGCTGGCCCCCGCGAATGCGTTGCGCAGGGTAATGCCATCGGCGCCAATAGCCAGCTCGTGGAGTGCCGGATCATAGTGGCTGTCACGTACCTTGAGAATCGACAACACGCGCCGCAACTGCGAGTCCAGTTCGACAAAACGCATGAGGAACAGGTTGTCGACGATGCTCGAGAGGTCCGGCGCCGGCGAAGTGATTTCCGAGCCGAACAGGTCGCGCATCTCCCAGGTCAGCATCACGCTGACACCCCGCGCCCGCAGCTCGCCGGTCAGGGCCCGAAAGAAGCCATTGAGCCGCGCCTGATCGAAAGCGAGTCGCCCGAAGGCGCCCAGGCTGTCAATCACTACACGCCGCGCCCCCAAGGCTTGCACCTGCGCCAGCAAGCGTGCCCCAACCTGATCGAGAAGGCCCTCGGTGGTCGGCTGCCAACTGAGTCGCAAGGCACCCTGGCGTTCCATTTCGGCAAAATCGTAGCCCAGCGAAGCCGCCTTCAACCTCAGGCGCGCCGGCGGCTCATAGAAACCAAAATGCAGCGCTGGCGCCTCAGGCGTGGCCGCCGCAAGAAAGCCGAGCCCAAGGGATGACTTGCCCGCTCCCGATGGCCCCATGAGCAGGCTCACCGACCCTTCGGCCAGGCCGCCATCAAGCATCTCGTCCAACGCTTTCACACCCGTAGTGATACGCACCAGGGTGTCAGAACCCAGGTTGCTCGGGTGGCTGTACAACGCCTCCAGGCGCGGATAGACCTGCAGCCCCGCTTCGTTGATCAGGCATTCATGAACGCCAGACAACGCGCCGCTGCCTCGGGTCTTGCGCAACTGTATGTGACGCACGGCGCGGCTGCCCTCGAGCTGTTCGCCCAACTCGATGACGCCATCGACCATGGTGTGCTCTGGGCTGCCCTCATCGAGGCGGGCGCTGGTCAGCAGCAGCACCGTGCAGCCGGCAAAGGCCGCGTGCCCTTGCAGTTCGGCGACGAATTTCTTGGTATCGAGACTGGTTTCGGCCCGTGCCCGAGCATTGAGCAGGCCATCGACGATCAACAGGCTGGCCTGCTGCCTGGCGATCTCCTGGCGCAACAGACGCACCACCGCCTCCAGCCCTTCGTCCTGCAGCGTATCGAAGGCACTGACGAACTGGATCTGGTCACCCACCAGCGCCGGGTCGAAGAACTCCAGGGTCGAGAGGTACTTGAACAGACGCTCATGCGATTCGCTGAGCAGCGTCGCCACCAGCACCCGCCCACCGTCACGCACATGACCGCAGGCCAACTGGTTGGCGAGGATGGTCTTGCCCGCCCCGGGCGGCCCCTGGACGATGTAGGAAGCCCCTGCCACCAGGCCGCCCTTGAGCAGCGCGTCCAGACCTTCGATACCGGTCGCCAGTCGCTTGAGTGTTTCTACCATGACGTACTGTGCACCTCGTGTCTCAGGGTTCAGGCACATTCGATGAAATCGGCAGGTAAAGGCTCATGCACGTGCCCTCACCGACCGAACTTGCAACGCAGATCGCGCCATTGCTCTGCTTGGCAAAACCATAGACCTGACTCAGCCCCAGTCCGGTTCCCTTACCAAAGGCCTTGGTGGTGAAAAAAGGCTCGAATATCCGCGGCAGCACCTGCGCATCGATCCCGTGCCCGCTGTCCTGCACATCGAAACGCAGGAAACGCCCGTGCAACGCTTCCACCTCACCCGCCAGTTCGACGACTGCCACGTCCAGGCCGATTGCCCCGTTGCCGCTGATGGCATCACGGGCATTGAACAGCAAGTTGAGCAGGACCATCTGCAACTGTCCGGCATCCACTTCGATTTCCGGCAACTCCGGCGCCACGCGCACGTTCAGCTCGATGCCGTCAGGCAGGGCGTGCTCCGCCAGGCTACGGGTGGACGCAACCAATTCCTCAGGGGAGATTGTGCTGATGTCCAGTTGCCGATGGCGAGCGAAGCTGAGCAACTGGCTTGTCAATTGCGCGCCACGTTCCCCGGCATCGAGGATATGCTCGAGCAGACGCTCTATCCGCTGCGGATCGCCACTGGCACGCGCCAGGCGCGCCGAACTGAGGATGATGGTCAGCAGGTTGTTGAAGTCATGGGCCAGACCACCGGTCAGTTGCCCCAGTGCTTCGAGCTTCTGCGCCTGGAACAGCTGTACCCGCATCGAGTCGAGCTGCAACGCCGAATCCCGTCGATCCGTGATATCGCGCGTCACCTTGGCCAGACCAATGATTTCGCCATGCTCATCGCGCACCACGTCCAGCGCCGCCAGAGCCCAGAATTGCGTACCGTCCTTGCGCACCCGCCAGCCTTCGTCCTGTGCCACGCCCTTTTCCAGCGCCTGGCGCAACAGGCGTGCCGGGCGGCCGTCGGCGCAATCCTGTGGCGTAAAGAACAACGAGAAATGCCGACCGATCACCTCGTCGGCACAATAGCCCTTGATCCGCTCGGCCCCTGGGTTCCAGGACACGACGTGGCCGGTCGGATCGAGCATGTAGATGGCGTAATCCACCACCGCCTGCACCAGCTGTTCGTAGCGATTGGCGGTCATGAGCGGCGGGGCAGGACGATCGGTCGAAACCATGCGGGCTCCACGAGCACGACAAGAGGAACTGTAGAGGAGCTTAGTGCACGGCATCACTGTCGGATACATGGCGCAATGACAGCAAGCCGGGGATTACCCTATAGTACCCCAGCCCCCCACTTGTCATGGAACCTATATGGCCATCAATTTCCGTCTGCTGGGCCTGCAGGACGACCTACGCCACACCGCCCGGCAGATCGACCACCTGTGCCAGGCACTCGATGGCCATACCCGTTTTCTGCGCCACTCGGTGCATCAGGACGATGCCGCCGCCATGGGCGAACAGGTGCAGGAGCTTCGCGACAGCGCCGACGACATGCGCGAAATCGCCCAGTTGATTCGCCCCTGAACCGGCAGCGCGGTTGACTCACCTATAACGATGGGTTATAAAGCGCGCTTGATTGTGTTGCCCTTCAGCATTGAAGCGTGCCGGTCCCGGTGACCCGATCAAGTGTGCGAGTGTGGTGGAATTGGTATACACAGCAGACTTAAAATCTGTCGGCGCAAGCCTTGTGGGTTCGAGTCCCACCACTCGCACCATATTCCTCGTCCAAGGCGCCTGAACAGGCGCCTTTTTCGTTCGTGCAGCAAAGGCTTGCGCAGCTGCTAGAGTGGATGCTGACACTGTCCACCGGAGCACTGACATGCGCTACACCCTCTTCGACGGTCAACGCGATGCCATCATCTTTCTGGCGCGCATCCTCCTGATGATCCTCTTCGTCCTCTCTGGCTGGAGCAAACTGACCGGCTTCGAAGGCACCGTGGGCTATCTCGCCTCCCTGGGCGCCCCTGCCCCCACGGTCGCGGCGGCGGTCGCAGTGATCATAGAGTTCTTCGTCGCCATCCTCCTGATACTCGGTTTCTACACCCGGCCGCTGGCGTTGCTGTTCGCCCTGTTCGTGCTTGGCACGGCGCTGATCGGCCACCCGTTCTGGAACATGGTCGAGCCTGCGCGCGCAGCCAACATGACCCAGTTCTTCAAGAACATGAGCATCATCGGCGGGCTGCTGCTATTGGCTGTGACAGGCGCCGGACGCTTCTCGCTGGACCGGCGCTGACTCAGTCGTCAGGGTGGTCATGCCAGGCAGGATGGTCTTGCTCGTCATCGTCGAGATCATCCTGTAGCGCCTCGTCTTCCTCGATCTCATCCTCGGCGCCCTGGGCATCGGCCTCAGGGTCGAAGTCCTCGTAGAGAAATTCGTGATCGAGCAAGTGATCGTGCTCAGGTTCGGGGAGATCGTCTTCTTCGTGCATCGCGCAGCTCCGTGTTGGGGGGCCTGTATAGGCTTATCGGAAGTCGCGGTCAATCATTGAACCGGTTAACGCTCGCTTAACTGCGCAGGCCGTAATCTTGCGCTGCTCCCTTCAGAACGTCTTGCCCGCCGCCATGGCGGGCGTTTTTTTGCCGCTCATGGATCAGCTGAAACTTGCGCCGCTCCTCCAGGTTCGCACTAGGTGTAGGAGCTGTCTTTTTTGCAAGGAGAACAGCAATGGCCGTGAACATGGAAAACCTCATCATCACCACACCCGTGCCCAAGTCACCCAGCAATCCGGTGGCGCTGGAACTGACCGGGGCCCAGGCCCTGGCCACCCTCACCCAGGTAATCGCCCGCCTCAGCGACGGCTCGATCCGCATGAGCGCTCCGACCCGCGGCGCGTCGAGCAAGAGCACCCACCGCACCCGCTGCGAGTGGAAGGAAGCGCGCTATTGGTCCCTGACCAGCGCCACCCGCCACAGCAATCATCAGCGCATGACCCTGGAAAAGGTCAATTCGGCGCAAAAAGTGGTGATTTCGCAGATGCACGTCAAGGACGACGACAGCCCTGTGATCAAGGTGTTCTGGAACAGGGGCAAGATCACCCTGGGGTTTCGCCAGGACTTCAACCAGCTCACGCCGCTGAGTAGCAACGTACTGGCCGACGTGCCGCTGAACACCCCATTCGAGATCAGCATCGAAGTCACCAGCGCCGGTGCGGCAACGGTCAGCGCCACCTGCAACGGGCGCACGGGCAGCACCGGCGTCCTGCAGATGACCCAGAGCTGGAACGTCCGCGCCTTCAATTTCCATGGCGGCGTGTATAACCAGGTGGACTACAGCGACTCCACCGCCGCCGAAGACGGCTCGGTGTGCGTGATCAGCCGACTGGAACTCAGCCACATCTAGAAACGCTCTGTCGACATGCCTTTCACGAAATGCTGACATTCACAGGGGCATAGTGACCTGGCTTCGATACGTTCTTGAACCCGCCCAAATGGCGGGTTTTTCTTTTTCTGCGCCACGCCGCTAACTGCTTCAGGCTAAACCTTCCCCGACGAAAAGCGCATGGCAGGCTGTGCCCTAATGGGTTCGCCCAGCGTCCCATTGCAAGCGCGTACTTGCACAAGAACGGAAGCGACAGACAAACATGCACGCACGGACAGTCATCGGCATCGCCCTCCTGACCACCGTCAGCCATATGGCCAATGCCAACGAAAACGCCAATCCTTTCGAAGTGGCGCTGATGCTTACAACCCTGGCACCGACCATTGTTTTCGCCGGCACCAGTGCACTCACCTCCGATGGCGCCGACGCCATGAAATCGTCCAAGGACGATGCACTCGCCTTCATCGGCTCCGACGGCGCCATTCGCGGAGCTCGCTTCGAACAGGCACGCCGTGAATACCGCGCCAGCGCCACACCCCCCTTCATGAGCGACCGACAACTGGCGCTGGCGATCACCGCCACCTATTGATCAGCGCTCAACGCAGGGGGATGTAGATATCCGTCTGCCATTGCTCGAGCGGCGTCTGCGGATACACGCTCAAGTACTCGAAGTACAGCGGATGGTCGCGCAGTTCCTCACCACTGCCCGGCAACCAGTCGCGATAGACCGGATAGATAGTCTCGCCAATGGCATGCGGCGAGCCGACATGACGCACCACCGCACAACGCCCGGCAGGGATGATGAGCTCTCGCACCGCTTCGTCACCAGGCACCAGCGGCTGATTGATCTCGCCACAGATGGCAAAGCGAAAATCCTGCGCTGGTGTGGTGTCGGGGTTGCCGTATGGGATGCCGAATGTGCGACTGCTCTCCACCGGCGACTGGCCCGTGCGCTTGCGCCAATCGATGAAGCGCCCGACCGTCTGGTCCAGCAATGCCGGTGCACCATGGTGCTCCAGCGCTACAACCTTGACCTCGACAAAGTCCACGATCCGAACTTGCATGACGATACTCCTGGAAAAATGAGGAATGGCAAATACCGCATTCCACAGCTGCCAGCTCGGCGCCTGGCGAAAGGTGCTCGGCGACATGCCAAAGGCCCGGCGAAACGCACGGCTGAACGCCTCGGGGCTTTCGAAGCCGGCGTCCAACGCAGCGTCCAGCACCGAATGGCTGTCATCCCCCGCCAGTCGTTGACCAGCCCGACGCAGTCGCATCAGCTGCACGTATCGCGCGACGGGCACGCCGACGTACGCAGTGAACTGCCGATGGAAGTGAAAGGTCGAGAAGTTCGCGATCTCGCTCAGGGTATTCACCGACAGGTCACCTTCGAGATTGGCCTGGATATGGGTGAGCACCGCTTCGAAGCGCTTGGCGTAGATCGCGTTGGGAGGTATGCAGGACATCGGTGGCAAGGCCCAGTGGTTGCGGTGAGGCAAGGATCGTCGATGCCCGGAAAGCGGACCTAGCCAGGTTTGCTCAATGCATCCGGCGAAGAGCATCCAACCACGCCGGGCATGGCTAGCAATGCGCGCAGTATTTCATGTCTCCCCCCTTTGAGAGAGCACTGTGGGGGGCGTAGTGTCGCCAGATGCAAAAAGCCCAGCACGGAGCTGGGCTTCGTGGTTAACCTCAAGATTCATGCCCTGGCTGCAATCTTCCTGGGCGCACCCTCCATCGCAATCCTTCTGGCGCGCCCCACACCCCATGCAAGAGCGCGGGTCATCGACTCTCCAGGACGTTCATCGTAGGCCTCTTCAAGAAGCCTGGCGCCTGAAGACGAGTAAACGCCGATGAACAGTTGCGTGCCCCCTATTCGAGATAGCCTCGCCTGAACATCGATCACGGTTCCGTCATCCAGCGCCTCTACGTGATCGCGGTGATGCAGGGTCGGGTCGGCCCAGCCCCAAAACACCTCTCCTCTGATAATCATGTCGGCCTCCTTCGACATACGCGTTTATGTAGGTGACGTACCCACATTAGCGCTGCCTCCGGCGACATCCATAAAATAGGCGTCAAAATCCGTCGCAGTCTGACAGGCGGCCCTGAATCTTGTACGCCAGCGACGACCATGTATAAGAAACAGGTTTCTAGCCCACAAATAAACTCCCGAAGGTCCGATGCCGTTAGAACACAGTTCGCCCTAACGCCAGGTGGACGCGTCTACAGACTGAGCCTCACGGCAGACTGCCCCTGAGCCAGGGCGAGTGGGTGCAAATTGGAACTTGCTGTGGATTCAAGCGCTCTCAACATCGTACTCACGCACCTCGGCGATAACCCATGAGCAAGCCCGTTTTCCCCCAGCCCTTTCTAGCGATTGGCTGCTCCCAATGTCGCGACCTTGCGAGCCTGGGTTTCGACATTACGATGGCCTTCCAGCCCATCATTCACGTTCCTTCAGGTAGGCCGTTTGCCTATGAGGCATTGGTTCGCAGTCCAAGCGGTGAAAGCGCTGCGCAAATCCTGGCCAAGGTGTCGCCCGATAATCTGTACCGTTTCGATCAGGCCTGTCGAGTGAAGGCCATCGAGCAAGCGGCAGCACTAGGACTGGGACGGCATGCGGACTGTAAATTGAGCATCAACTTTCTGCCCAACGCCGTCTACCGTGCCAGTACCTGTATCCGAGCTACCCTGGAAGCCACCCGGACATTCGACTTCCCTGCCAATCAGCTCATGTTCGAAGTGACCGAAGGTGAGCGGATCGACGATACCGAGCACTTGAAAGCAATCTTCAAGGAATACGGCCGACAGGGCTTCACCACTGCGATAGATGACTTCGGCTCGGGTTACTCAGGCTTGAATCTCCTCGCAGAATTTCAGCCAGACGTACTGAAGCTGGATATGGCACTCACGCGGAGAATCAGCCAGGATCCGGTTCGGCAAGCCATCGTCGCGGGTATCGTTCTGGTAGCCGAACGGCTGGGCATCACGCTGATCGCCGAGGGGATCGAGACAGATGCAGAGTGCCAAGCATTGGCAGCATTGGGGATTGATTTGATGCAAGGATTTCTTTTCGCTCGACCACAGGTAAATGCACTGCCATTGGTCGAACGACTTTCTTAGTTTGACCTGCTTGTAGCAGAAGGCATTCAGCGCAGCCCAACCCCGAGCCTTCGAGGCTCGAGGGTTGGTAATGCCATCTAGCGGACCTGAGAGAGCTGGATGCGACAGCTAACGGCCTTCACCTGAATGCGGTTCGGCCCAAAGCAGCAGCCTGAAAGCTGTGCGTGTCAATCATGCTCAGCCGTTCTGACTCTGCACGTACTGTTCGACCATTACCTTTCCTTCGATAACTGCTTCAAACGGGGAGGAGAATGGCCGATTCACACGCATCGTGCGCGCCGTAGCGCCTGGTCTCCCTACTTCAACCAGCATCCCGGTGGGAAAATCAAGGCTAGCCTCCCACAGCACGTAGATAGATGCCTGGTACCCAAGGTAGGTGTGCTCGTACAGGTTATGGCTTATGGACTGAAGGCTCATCATTTTCTCCAATTGTGCGCCTCAAATGCGCCTCCGATGGAGATACGACCGATGGCTTTTCAAGAGCGTTCCGTTTTCCAGCATCCTTATCTGGAAGTACGTGAAGGCCTGCGTCCAGAGGGTTTAACTTCAAGGCCGGTAGGCGCAGGCGAAAAGCTCTCGGTGATCCAGTCCCGGGCGCGCTGCCGCCCCCACGCCATGGCAGCAGTCATGGTCTGACGCAATCTCCCTCTCTGACAAACTTTTTCAACTGCCGCGATATGGCCTTCTGTTGCGGGTCCGGTGTAGCGCATGCCCCATGCCTTTTGTTTCGGAACTCTTGGCTTTTTGGGCCCATAAAGAAAAACCCCGCAGACGTTAATCTGCGGGGCTTTCGAATGGTGGAGGCCGAGGTCGGAATCGAACCGGTGTAGACGGATTTGCAATCCGCCCTGCATTTCCTTGAATTTCAGTAGCTTACCAGCCTTTCAGTTCCGCATAGAAGCTTTTTTAACAACGTTGCAGCCCTTTAAAATCAAGGGGCATACCAGGAGTTGCGGAATTGATTTTCGAGCCTGATCAGCGCTTTTCAAGACCGCAGCGTAAAACCAGAACCCATGTCGCTTGTGTGGCTGAACCGATTCCAAAAAAAAGCAAAACGGCACGGCTACAGGCCGCATACTGCAAGAGTCACCGTTGCGGTTTTGGAATCGATTTCCGTCGATTTTGTGGCTATTCTCAGACCTCAAAACCGCTCGGTTTTCCCTGACCCGAGCCGCTCGTTCGTAATGGAGTTCGATCAGTGTATTGGTACCAACCCCAGCAACTCTCCCCCAAAAGTTTTATATGTGGCTATTGCACGAACCAGGTCGCAAGCGTCTCAGTGTAGTGGTCAACTCATCCCGGACACGGTTTTGAGTTTTTCTTCAGCTTTCGCCGGCGCCAGTCCATCGTTGAACTGATGGGGTCGAATCCAGTTGTAGTGGTTCATCAGGTATTGGCTGATGTCTCGTTGAGCTTGCTGCCCGGTCAGGTAGCCAGTGCTCGGTATCCACTCTGATTTCAAGCTGCGAAATACTCGCTCCATCGGCGCATTATCCCAACAGTTGCCTCGGCGGCTCATGCTCTGGCGA
>NZ_JABWRO010000135.1:0-14363 GCF_014268985.1 Pseudomonas sp. RW10S2
GACGTTAACGTGGGGAAGGGAACGATCAAATTTTTCTTTAGCCACGACAGTGAACCTCTTGCCTAAAGGGGATTAGCCTTGTTTTTTAACGAGTGCTTCGACGATGTTCGACGGAGCTTCGGCGTATTTGGAGAATTCCATGGAGTAGCTTGCGCGACCCTGAGACATGGAACGAACGTCGGTCGCGTAACCGAACATCTCTCCGAGCGGTACCTCAGCAGTGATTACCTTGCCGGACACCGAGTCTTCATTACCCTGGATCATCCCGCGACGACGGCTCAGGTCACCCATCACGTCACCCAGGTAGTCTTCCGGGGTTACAACTTCGACCTTCATGATCGGCTCAAGCACCACGCCACCGCCCTTCTGGGCCAGCTGCTTGGTCGCCATCGAAGCGGCGATCTTGAACGCCATTTCGTTGGAGTCGACGTCGTGGTACGAACCGTCGAATACCGTAGCCTTCAGGCCGAGCAGCGGATAGCCGGCAACAACGCCGTTTTTCATCTGCTCTTCGATACCCTTCTGGATCGGGGCGATGAATTCCTTAGGAATCACACCACCAACGACTTCGTTGGTGAACACCAGACCTTCGGTGATGTTGCCTTTGTCGTCCACGTCCGGCTCCGAGAAACGGATCCAGCAGTGACCGAACTGACCACGACCACCCGACTGACGAACGAACTTGCCTTCGATCTCGACGTTGGACTTGGTGATCTTCTCGCGGTACGAAACCTGCGGTTTGCCGACGTTGCACTCGACGTTGAACTCGCGCTTCATGCGGTCAACGAGGATGTCCAGGTGCAGCTCACCCATACCGGAGATGATGGTCTGGCCGGTTTCTTCGTCGGTCTTGACGCGGAACGACGGGTCTTCCTGGGCCAGCTTGCCCAGAGCGATACCCATCTTCTCCTGGTCAGCCTTGGTTTTCGGCTCTACGGAGAGCGAAATTACCGGCTCAGGGAAGTCCATACGCTCGAGGATGATCGGCTTGTCGGCGTTGCACAGGGTGTCACCGGTGGTGACGTCCTTCATGCCGATCAGAGCAGCGATGTCGCCAGCGCGTACTTCTTTGATCTCTTCACGCTGGTTGGCGTGCATCTGCACCATACGACCAACGCGCTCTTTCTTGCCCTTGACCGAGTTGATGACGGAGTCACCGGAGGTCAGGAAGCCCGAGTAGACGCGGACGAAGGTCAGAGTACCCACGAACGGGTCGGTGGCAATCTTGAACGCCAGGGCCGAGAACGGCTCGTTGTCGTCAGCAGGACGCTCGTCATACTGCTCTGGAGTGACTTCATCCTTCGGCACGTCGATCAGATCAGGGTGGATACCCTTGATCGCAGGGATCTCGGTTGGCGCAGGCAGGAAGTCAATGACGGCGTCGAGAACCAGGGGAACGCCCTTGTTCTTGAACGAGGAACCGCAGACAGCAGGAACGATCTCGCTCGCCAGGGTACGGGCGCGCAGACCAGCCTTGATGTCTTCGACGGACAGGTCACCTTCTTCAAGGTACTTGTTCATCAGCTCTTCGTTGGCCTCGGCAGCAGCCTCGACCATGTTGTTGCGCCATTCGTTGGCCAGGTCCACCAGCTCGGCAGGAATCTCTTCCTCGCGATAGGTGGTGCCTTTGTCGTCGTCGTTCCAGTAGATGGCTTTCATCTTGATCAGGTCAACCTGACCCTGGAAGTCGTCTTCTGCACCGATAGCCAGCTGGACCGGAACCGGGGTGTGACCCAGGCGGTTCTTGATCTGGCCGACAACGCGCAGGAAGTTGGCACCGGCACGGTCCATCTTGTTCACGTAGACAACACGCGGAACGCCGTACTTGTTGGCCTGACGCCATACGGTTTCGGACTGAGGCTCAACGCCGGAGGTGCCGCAGAACACGACGACCGCGCCGTCGAGTACACGCAGCGAACGCTCTACTTCAATGGTGAAGTCAACGTGGCCGGGGGTATCGATGACGTTTACGCGGTAGTTGTCGTACTGACCACGGGAGCCTTTCCAGAAGGTGGTAACGGCAGCGGAGGTAATGGTGATACCGCGCTCCTGCTCCTGCACCATCCAGTCGGTGGTCGCGGCGCCATCATGCACCTCGCCCATCTTGTGGCTCAGACCTGTGTAGAACAGGATCCGCTCGGTAGTGGTGGTCTTGCCCGCGTCAACGTGAGCACAGATACCGATGTTACGGTAGCGGTTAATTGCTGTAGTACGAGCCATAAAGCCCTCGCAAAATGATTGATGCTTGAATTAGAAGCGGTAGTGCGAGAACGCTTTGTTGGCTTCGGCCATACGGTGCACGTCTTCACGCTTCTTGACTGCAGCACCCTTGCCTTCGGCAGCATCCAGCAGCTCGCCGGCCAGACGCAGGGCCATCGACTTCTCGCCGCGCTTGCGGGCGTAGTCTACGAGCCAGCGCATTGCCAGAGCGTTACGACGGGATGGACGAACTTCAACCGGAACCTGGTAAGTGGCACCGCCGACACGACGGGACTTTACTTCGACCAGCGGAGCGATGGCGTCGAGAGCTTTCTCGAAGATTTCCAGGGGGTCGCTGTTCTTGCGTGCTTTGACGGTATCCAGGGCACCGTAAACGATGCGCTCGGCTACGGCCTTCTTGCCGCTTTCCATCACGTGGTTCATGAACTTGGCGAGGATCTGAGATCCGTATTTCGGATCGTCAAGGATCTCACGTTTTGCTGCTACACGACGTCTTGGCATGATAAGCCCTCAAACGGTCTTCAGGTTAGCCCGGGACGCGGGTCTTCGACCCCTGCCCGACCTTACTCTTATCGACTCAAATAAATGGATGTCTGCAAACGCCCGATTACTTCGGACGCTTGGTACCGTACTTCGAACGACCCTGGTTACGGCCTTTGACGCCCGAAGTATCCAGAGAGCCGCGAACGGTGTGGTAACGAACACCTGGCAAGTCTTTTACACGGCCGCCACGGATCAGGACGACGCTGTGCTCTTGCAGGTTGTGGCCTTCACCACCGATGTACGAGGAAACCTCGAAACCGTTGGTCAGACGTACACGGCATACTTTACGCAGTGCCGAGTTAGGTTTTTTCGGCGTGGTGGTGTACACACGGGTGCACACGCCACGACGCTGCGGGCAGTTCTGCAGCGCAGGAACGTCGGACTTCTCGACCGAACGCTTGCGCGGCTGACGTACCAGCTGGTTGATAGTTGCCATCTACTAGCTCCACTGATTGTCTTGCGACTCTATTGTCTTGCAAGAAAGCCAAAAATTGGCGAGACGGAGCCTCACCAAATTTAAGGGTACAAAAGTCTAAAGAGGATCTTGCACCCAGTCAAGACAAGGCCCCCACCCCTCCTGCCCGATCATCGGCAACAAATCATGTCACCGAGGCTCGGGAGGAAGGGGCCGGGGCCCCGCCTCTTCTTAGTTGCCGCTGGAGTTCAGCGCTTCGGTCAGTGCGGCTTCCACCTCACTGGCGCTCACACGCAGCGGCTTGTCGGCATCACGGCGACGCTTGCGCTCGCTGTGGTAGGCCAGACCGGTACCGGCCGGGATCAGACGACCCACGACCACGTTCTCTTTCAGGCCGCGCAGGTAGTCGCGCTTGCCGGTTACCGCCGCTTCGGTCAGTACGCGGGTGGTTTCCTGGAAGGAAGCCGCGGAGATGAACGACTCGGTCGACAGCGAGGCCTTGGTGATACCCAGCAGGACACGGGTGAACTTGGAGATGAACTTGTCTTCACTCGCCAGACGCTCGTTCTCTACCAGTACCTGGGTCAACTCCATCTGGTCGCCCTTGATGAAGCTGGAATCGCCGGACTCGGAGATCTCAACTTTACGCAGCATCTGACGCAGGATGGTCTCGATGTGCTTGTCGTTGATCTTCACGCCCTGCAGGCGGTAAACGTCCTGAATCTCGTTGACGATGTACTTGGCCAGCGCGCTGACACCCAGCAGACGCAGGATGTCGTGCGGATCGCTCGGACCGTCGGAGATGACTTCGCCGCGGTTTACCTGTTCGCCTTCGAAGACGTTCAGGTGGCGCCACTTCGGAATCAGCTCTTCGTACGGATCGCTGCCATCGGTCGGCGTGATGACCAGGCGACGCTTGCCCTTGGTCTCTTTACCGAACGCGATGGTGCCGCTGACTTCAGCCAGGATCGACGCTTCTTTCGGACGACGCGCTTCGAACAGGTCGGCAACGCGTGGCAGACCACCGGTGATGTCACGAGTCTTCGACGTTTCTTGCGGGATACGCGCAATAACGTCACCGACACCGATCTGGGCACCGTCAGCCACACCGACGAGGGCGTTGGCCGGCAGGAAGTACTGAGCCGGTACGTCGGTACCTGGCAGGTACAGGTCCTTGCCGTTGGCATCGACCATCTTGATGGCCGGACGGATTTCCTTGCCAGCGGCAGGGCGATCCTTGACGTCCAGGACTTCAATGTTGGTCAGACCGGTCAGTTCGTCGGTCTGGCGCTTGATGGTGATGTTTTCTTCCATGCCCACGAAGGTCACGGTACCTTTCAGTTCGGTAACGATCGGGTGGGTGTGCGGGTCCCACTTGGCGACGATGGCGCCAGCTTCGACCTTGTCACCTTCCTTGACCGAAATCACCGCACCGTAAGGCAGCTTGTAACGCTCACGTTCACGACCGAATTCGTCGGCAATGGCCAGCTCGCCGGAACGCGATACCGCGACCAGGTTGCCATCGGCACGCTCGACCTGCTTCAGGTTGTGCAGACGCACCATGCCGCCATTCTTCACCTGGACGCTGTCGGCAGCCGAGGTACGGCTTGCAGCACCACCGATGTGGAAGGTACGCATGGTCAGCTGGGTACCCGGCTCACCGATCGACTGTGCAGCGATAACGCCGACAGCTTCACCGATGTTCACCTGGTGACCACGAGCCAGGTCACGACCGTAGCACTTGGCGCAGATGCCGTAGCGGGTTTCGCAGCTGATCGGCGAACGCACGACCACTTCGTCGATGCTGTTCAGCTCGATGAACTCAACCCACTTCTCGTCGACCAGGGTGCCGGCAGGAACGATGACGTCCTCGGTACCTGGCTTGAACACGTCGCGGGCGATGACACGACCCAGTACACGCTCACCCAGCGGCTCTACAACGTCGCCACCTTCGATGTGCGGCGTCATCAGCAGGCCCTGGTCGGTGCCGCAGTCGATCTCGGTCACGACCAGATCCTGCGCCACGTCTACCAGACGGCGAGTCAGGTAACCGGAGTTCGCAGTCTTCAGTGCGGTATCCGCCAGACCTTTACGAGCACCGTGGGTCGAGATGAAGTACTGCAGTACGCTCAGACCTTCACGGAAGTTCGCGGTGATCGGCGTCTCGATGATCGAGCCGTCCGGCTTGGCCATCAGACCACGCATACCGGCCAGCTGACGGATCTGTGCAGCGGAACCCCGCGCACCCGAGTCAGCCATCATGTACATCGAGTTGAAGGACTCTTGCTCGACTTCCTTGCCCTCGCGGTCGATGACCTTCTCTTTCGAGAGGTTGGCCATCATCGCCTTGGACACTTCGTCGTTCGCCTTCGACCACAAGTCGATGACCTTGTTGTACTTCTCGCCCTGGGTAACCAGGCCCGAGGCGTACTGGCTTTCGATTTCCTTCACCTCATCGGTAGCAGTACCGATGATGCGGGCTTTTTCGTCCGGGATAACGAAGTCGTTAACACCGATCGAGACGCCGGAAATGGTCGAGTAAGCGAAACCGGTGTACATCAGCTGGTCAGCGAAGATCACGGTCTCTTTCAGACCAACCACGCGATAGCACTGGTTGATCAGCTTGGAGATCGCCTTCTTCTTCATCGGCTGGTTGACCACGTCGTACGGCAGACCTGCCGGAACAACCTGGAACAGCAGCGCACGGCCGACGGTGGTGTCGACGATACGGGTGTTCTTGACCACCGAGCCATCACGCTCTTTCACGGTCTCGTTGATACGGACCTTGATTTTCGCGTGCAGGGCAGCCTCGCCGGCGCGGAATACGCGGTCGACTTCCTGCAGGTCAGCGAACACGCGACCTTCGCCCTTGGCGTTGATGGCTTCACGGGTCATGTAGTACAGACCCAGTACAACGTCCTGCGAAGGAACGATGATTGGCTCACCGTTGGCTGGCGACAGGATGTTGTTGGTCGACATCATCAGCGCGCGCGCTTCGAGCTGGGCTTCCAGGGTCAGCGGCACGTGAACGGCCATCTGGTCACCGTCGAAGTCGGCGTTGTACGCGGCACAGACCAGCGGGTGCAGCTGAATCGCCTTGCCTTCGATCAGCACCGGCTCGAACGCCTGGATACCCAGACGGTGCAGCGTCGGTGCACGGTTCAGCAGGACGGGGTGTTCGCGGATGACTTCGGCGAGAACGTCCCAGACCTCTGGCAGCTCGCGCTCGACCATCTTCTTGGCGGCCTTGATGGTGGTCGCCAGACCACGCATTTCCAGCTTGCCGAAAATGAACGGCTTGAACAGCTCGAGGGCCATCTTCTTCGGCAGACCGCACTGGTGCAGGCGCAGGGTCGGGCCTACGGTAATTACCGAACGACCGGAGTAGTCCACGCGCTTACCGAGCAAGTTCTGACGGAAGCGACCTTGCTTACCTTTGATCATGTCGGCCAGCGACTTCAGCGGACGCTTGTTCGAGCCAGTGATGGCACGACCGCGACGGCCGTTGTCGAGCAGGGCGTCGACCGCTTCCTGCAGCATGCGCTTTTCGTTGCGCACGATGATGTCCGGCGCCGACAGATCGAGCAGGCGCTTCAGACGGTTGTTACGGTTGATCACCCGACGATACAGATCGTTCAGGTCGGAGGTCGCGAAGCGGCCGCCATCCAGCGGAACCAGCGGACGCAGGTCCGGCGGCAGCACTGGCAGGACGGTCAGGACCATCCACTCAGGCAGGTTGCCCGAGCCCTGGAAAGCTTCCATCAGCTTCAGGCGCTTGGACAGCTTCTTGATCTTGGTTTCGGAGTTGGTCTGTGGAATCTCTTCGCGCAGACGACCGATCTCGTGCTCCAGGTCGATCGCGTGCAGCAGTTCGCGGACAGCCTCGGCACCCATGCGGGCGTCGAAGTCGTCACCGAACTCTTCCAGCGCTTCGAAGTACTGCTCGTCGTTCAGCAGCTGACCCTTCTCGAGGGTAGTCATGCCCGGATCGATCACCACGTAGCTCTCGAAGTAGAGCACGCGCTCGATGTCACGCAGGGTCATGTCCATCAGCAGGCCGATACGGGACGGCAGCGACTTCAGGAACCAGATGTGGGCGACCGGCGAGGCCAGCTCGATGTGCGCCATGCGCTCACGACGAACCTTGGCCAGGGCAACTTCAACGCCGCACTTCTCGCAGATCACACCGCGGTGCTTGAGGCGCTTGTACTTGCCGCACAGGCACTCGTAGTCCTTGACTGGGCCAAAGATCTTGGCGCAGAACAGGCCGTCACGCTCAGGCTTGAACGTACGGTAGTTGATGGTTTCCGGCTTCTTAACTTCACCGAACGACCACGAACGGATCATTTCAGGCGACGCCAGACCGATGCGGATGGCGTCGAACTCTTCGACTTGACCCTGGTTTTTCAGCAAATTCAGTAGGTCTTTCAAGGCCTTTCCTCCTGGCGGAGCAGGAAGCGGGCTGTACCAGCCCCGCTCCCCTTCGCGTCACGTGTTATTCGGTTTCCAGATCGATATCGATACCGAGCGAACGGATCTCTTTGATCAACACGTTGAAGGACTCGGGCATGCCCGGCTCCATACGGTGATCGCCATCCACGATGTTCTTGTACATCTTGGTACGGCCGTTCACGTCGTCCGACTTCACTGTGAGCATTTCTTGCAGGGTGTATGCCGCGCCGTATGCTTCCAGCGCCCACACTTCCATCTCCCCGAAACGCTGACCACCGAACTGCGCCTTACCACCCAGCGGCTGCTGGGTAACCAGGCTGTAGGAACCAGTGGAACGCGCGTGCATCTTGTCGTCCACCAAGTGGTTCAGCTTGAGCATGTACATGTAACCAACGGTCACAGGACGCTCGAACTTGTTGCCGGTACGGCCGTCGAACAGCACCATCTGGCCGCTCTCTGGCAGGTCGGCCAGCTTCAGCATGGCCTTGATCTCACGCTCCTTGGCACCGTCGAAGACAGGCGTCGCCATCGGCACACCTTTCTTGAGGTTGTTGGCCAGGGCGAAGATCTCTGCGTCGGAGAACTCGTCGAGGTTTTCCTGACGACCACCGATCTCGTTGTAGATCTCGGTCAGGAAGGTGCGCAGCTCGGCTGCCTTGCGCTGCTCTTCGATCATGCGGTCGATCTTCTCGCCCAGACCTTTGGCCGCCAGGCCCAGGTGGGTTTCGAGAATCTGACCGACGTTCATACGCGAAGGTACGCCCAGCGGGTTCAGTACGACGTCGACCGGAGTACCGTTGGCGTCGTGCGGCATGTCTTCTACCGGCATGATCACCGAGACGACACCCTTGTTACCGTGACGACCGGCCATCTTGTCACCCGGCTGGATGCGACGGCGGATTGCCAGGTAGACCTTGACGATCTTCAGTACGCCTGGAGCCAGGTCATCGCCCTGCTGCAGCTTGCGCTTCTTGTCTTCGAACTTGTCGTCCAGCAGCCGGCGACGATCGACGATGTACTGCTGAGCCTTTTCCAGCTGCTCGTTCAGTGCATCTTCGGCCATGCGCAGTTTGAACCACTGGCCGTGCTCCAGACCGTTCAGTACGTCGTCAGTGATCACGGTGCCTTTCTTCAGGCCCGCACCACCGTCGACCACCTGGCCGTTCAGAGCAGAACGCAGACGCTCGAAGGTCGCGCCTTCGACGATGCGGAACTCTTCGTTGAGGTCCTTGCGGATCTCGTCCAGCTGCATCTTCTCGATCGCCAGGGCGCGGCTGTCGCGCTCAACGCCATCGCGGGTGAAGACCTGTACGTCGATGACGGTGCCCTTGGTGCCGGTCGGCACGCGCAGGGAGGTGTCTTTGACGTCGCTGGCCTTCTCACCGAAGATCGCACGCAGCAGTTTCTCTTCCGGCGTCAGCTGGGTCTCACCTTTCGGAGTGACCTTGCCGACCAGGATGTCGCCGGCGCCGACTTCGGCACCTACGTAGACGATACCGGCTTCGTCCAGCTTGTTCAGCGCAGCCTCACCCACGTTCGGGATGTCCGCGGTGATTTCCTCTGGGCCAAGCTTGGTGTCACGGGCCACACAGGTCAGTTCCTGGATGTGGATCGTGGTGAAGCGATCTTCCTGGACCACACGCTCGGACAGGCAGATGGAGTCTTCGAAGTTGAAGCCGTTCCACGCCATGAACGCGATGCGCATGTTCTGGCCCAGCGCCAGTTCACCCATGTCGGTGGACGGGCCGTCGGCCATGATGTCGCCACGCGCGACCACATCACCCTTGCTCACCAGCGGACGCTGGTTGATGCAGGTGTTCTGGTTCGAACGGGTGTACTTGGTCAGGTTGTAGATATCCACACCTGCTTCACCGGTCTCGACTTCGTCATCAGCTACACGCACGACGATACGGCTGGCGTCGACCGAGTCGATCACACCACCGCGGCGAGCCACGACGCAGACGCCGGAGTCACGGGCGACGTTGCGCTCCATGCCAGTACCTACCAGCGGCTTGTCGGCACGCAGGGTCGGTACAGCCTGACGCTGCATGTTCGAACCCATCAACGCACGGTTGGCGTCGTCGTGCTCGAGGAACGGAATCAGAGAGGCAGCAACGGAAACAACCTGCTTCGGCGAAACGTCCATCAGGGTGACGTCTTCCGGCGCCTTGACGGTGAATTCGTTCAGGTGACGGACCGCTACCAGCTCGTCGATCAGGTGCTTCTGCTCGTTCATCGCAGCCGAAGCCTGGGCGATGACGTGATCAGCTTCTTCGATCGCCGACAGGAACACGATGTCGTCGGTGACCACACCCTCTTTCACCACACGGTACGGGCTTTCCAGGAAGCCGTACTGGTTGGTGCGGGCGTAGGCCGCCAGGGAGTTGATCAGACCGATGTTCGGACCTTCCGGCGTCTCGATCGGGCACACGCGGCCGTAGTGGGTCGGGTGTACGTCACGAACTTCGAAGCCTGCGCGCTCACGGGTCAGACCGCCCGGGCCGAGCGCAGAGACACGACGCTTGTGGGTGATCTCGGAGAGCGGGTTGTTCTGGTCCATGAACTGCGAGAGCTGGCTGGAACCGAAGAACTCTTTCACCGCCGCCGCAACCGGCTTGGCGTTGATCAGGTCCTGCGGCATCAGGCCTTCGCTTTCGGCCATCGACAGACGCTCTTTGACCGCACGCTCGACGCGCACCAGGCCAACGCGGAACTGGTTCTCGGCCATCTCGCCGACACAACGCACACGACGGTTACCCAGGTGGTCGATGTCGTCGACGATGCCCTTGCCGTTACGGATGTCGACCAGGGTCTTCAGTACATCGACGATGTCTTCCTTGCTCAGCACGCCCGAACCTTCGATCTCGGTACGACCGATACGACGGTTGAACTTCATGCGGCCGACTGCGGACAGGTCGTAACGCTCGGCGCTGAAGAACAGGTTGTTGAACAGGGTCTCGGCGGCGTCCTTGGTTGGCGGCTCGCCTGGGCGCATCATGCGATAGATTTCGACCAACGCTTCCAGCTGGTTGCTGGTGGTATCGATCTTCAGCGTATCGGCGATGAACGGACCGCAGTCGATATCGTTGGTGTACAGGGTCTCGATGCGAACGACCTGGGCCTTGGCGATCTTGACCAGCAGATCGGTGGTCAGCTCGGTGTTGCACTCGGCCAGGATTTCACCAGTTGCCGGGTGCACGATGGCCTTGGCAGTGGTACGGCCAATCATGTACTCGAGCGGAACGTCCAGCTGCTTGACGCCAGCTTTCTCGATCTGGTTGATGTGGCGCGCAGTGATACGGCGGCCTTGCTCGACGATGACCTTGCCGGTGTCGTCGGTGATGTCCATGACCGCAACTTCACCGCGCAGGCGCTGGGCAACCAGCTCCAGGCTCAGCTTCTCACCGGAAACGTGGAACACGTTGGTGGTGTAGAAGGTGTCCAGGATCTCTTCGGTGCTGTAGCCCAGGGCGCGCAGCAGTACGGAGGCCGGCAGCTTGCGACGACGGTCGATACGGACGAACACGCAGTCCTTCGGATCGAACTCGAAGTCGAGCCAGGAGCCGCGGTAAGGAATGATGCGAGCGGAGTACAGCAGCTTGCCGGAGCTGTGAGTCTTGCCACGGTCGTGGTCGAAGAACACACCAGGCGAACGGTGCAGCTGGGAAACGATCACACGCTCGGTACCGTTGATAACGAAGGTACCGTTCTCAGTCATCAGGGGGATTTCACCCATGTAGACTTCTTGCTCTTTGATGTCCTTGATCGCTTTGTTCGACGATTCCTTGTCGAAGATGATCAGGCGCACCTTGACCCGCAGTGGGACCGCGAAGGTCACGCCACGCAGGACACATTCCTTCACATCGAAGGCAGGCTCGCCCAGGCGATAGCCTACGTACTCCAGGGCAGCATTGCCGGAGTAGCTGATGATCGGGAATACCGATTTGAAGGCCGCATGCAGACCGACGTCGCGGAACTGATCCTTGGATGCTCCCGCCTGCAGGAATTCGCGATACGAATCCAGCTGGATGGCCAGGAGGTACGGCACATCCATGACGTCCGGCAACTTGCTAAAGTCCTTGCGGATACGTTTTTTCTCAGTGTATGAGTAAGCCATCAGCGTTCCCCAGCTTGGTCACCTGCTTGTTTGGCTTCTCCCGGCGGGAGCAGCCAGAAAATCGTGCAAACCCCTTGGTTTGCGCCACCCACATGGGTGTCTTGCAGCTCGTTATCGGGGCCGACCTGATCGGCCACCAATAACGGAAAAAGGCCGGTGGCACAGGCCACCAGCCATCAGCCCTACGCTTGACGCTCAGGCTGCAGTCGCAAAGTCGAAATTACTTCAGCTC
Source organism: Pseudomonas sp. RW10S2 (assembly GCF_014268985.1). Lineage (NCBI taxonomy): Bacteria > Pseudomonadati > Pseudomonadota > Gammaproteobacteria > Pseudomonadales > Pseudomonadaceae > Pseudomonas > Pseudomonas sp. RW10S2. Next base: position 11,980 of record NZ_JABWRO010000135.1, read on the forward strand.
GACTTTAGCGCCAGCTTCTTCCAGCTTCTTCTTAGCGTCTTCAGCGGCTTCTTTCGAAACGCCTTCAGCTACAACCTGAGGAGCGCCATCGACTTTCTCTTTGGCTTCTTTCAGGCCCAGACCGGTCAGCTCGCGAACGGCTTTGATGACGTTCACTTTCTTGTCGCCGGCTTCAACCAGGACAACGTTGAACTCGGTCTGCTCTTCAACAACGGCAGCGGCAGCAGCTGGGCCAGCGGCAACAGCGGCAGCAGCGGTAACGCCGAAGGTTTCTTCCATTGCTTTGATCAGTTCAACAATTTCCAGAACGGTTTTCTGGCCGATTGCTTCGATGATTTGCTCGTTAGTCAGAGACATGACTATGAATTCCTGTATTGGGGGACAGCCTTACACGGCCATCAAATTAAACGTTTGATTTCGAGAGAAGCTACGCCGCCTTAGGCAGCAGCGGCTTCTTTCTGGTCGCGCAGAGCTGCCAGGGTACGAGCCAGCTTGCTGGTTGCACCTTGGATTACGCTCATCAGCTGTGCGATAGCCTCGTCGCGAGTTGGCAGGGTTGCCAGCACGTCGATCTGGTTAGCGGCAAGGAACTTGCCGTCGAACGCAGCTGCCTTGATCTCGAACTTGTCCTGACCCTTGGCGAATTCCTTGAACAGACGGGCAGCAGCGCCCGGGTGTTCGTTGGAGAACGCAATCAGGGTAGGGCCGGTGAAGGCGTCGTTGAGGACACTGAATTCAGTGTCAGCAACAGCGCGCTTGAGCAGGGTGTTACGTACGACACGTACGTATACGCCAGCTTCACGAGCCTCTTTACGGAGTCCGGTCATTGCGCCTACAGTCACACCACGGGCATCGGCCACGACAGCGGACAGAGCGACTTTGGCAGCCTCGTTGACTTCAGCGACGATGGCCTTCTTGTCTTCGAGTTTAATTGCCACGGGTTTACTCCTGGTTTCTACCGTTTCATCTGGCCGAGGCCGGATGTCGTTTTGGTGTCTGATTCGCGAGCGAATCGGGAGCACCATCTGCGTAGGCTTGTGTTTTAAGACTTGCGTCGCCTACGGTCTTGGATAGCCCCCGCCAGGCAGGGACCCCAATCTTGTTGCAGCCGGCGCGCTCGAAAGACCGCGCCGACTTTGCATTACACGTTCAGCGAGCTCTGATCGATGATCAGACCTGGGCCCATGGTGGTGCTCAGGGTAACGCGCTTGACGTAGATACCTTTCGAAGAAGCTGGCTTGATACGCTTCAGATCAGCGATCAGGGCTTCAACGTTTTCCTTCAGCTTGCCAGCTTCAAAGCCGATCTTGCCAACGGAGGTGTGGATGATACCGTTCTTGTCGGTACGGTAGCGAACCTGACCAGCCTTGGCGTTCTTGACGGCAGTGGCTACGTCCGGGGTCACGGTACCGACTTTCGGGTTAGGCATCAGGCCGCGAGGACCCAGAACCTGACCCAGCTGACCGACAACGCGCATGGCATCAGGGGATGCGATGACGACGTCATAGTTCAGGTCGCCGCCTTTCATTTCGGCAGCCAGATCGTCCATACCTACGCGGTCAGCGCCGGCAGCCAGAGCGGCCTCGGCAGCTGGGCCCTGGGTGAAGACGGCAACGCGTACGGTCTTGCCAGTACCGTGCGGCAGCACAGTAGCGCTACGAACGACCTGGTCGGATTTACGCGGGTCAACACCGAGGTTTACGGCGATGTCGTACGACTCGACGAATTTGGCAGCCGGCAGCGAAGCCAGCAGGGTAGCGGCCTCTTCGAAGTTGTAGGCCTTGCCTGCTTCGATTTTCTCGGCGATTGCCTTTTGACGCTTGGTCAGCTTAGCCATTACACACCCTCCACGTTCAGGCCCATGCTGCGGGCAGAGCCAGCGATGGTGCGTACAGCTGCATCCAGGTCAGCGGCGGTCAGATCAGCCTGCTTTGCCTTGGCGATATCTTCCAGCTGAGCGCGGGTGACGGTACCGACCTTGACGGTGTTCGGACGAGCCGAACCGCTGGTCAGGCCAGCAGCTTTCTTCAGCAGAACCGAGGCAGGGGTGCTCTTGGTTTCGAAGGTGAAGCTACGGTCACTGTAGACAGTGATGATCACAGGAGTCGGCAGGCCGGCTTCTTGACCCTGAGTACGGGCGTTGAAGGCCTTGCAGAATTCCATGATGTTCACACCGTGTTGACCCAGTGCTGGACCAACGGGTGGGCTTGGGTTGGCCTGGCCGGCCTTTACTTGCAGCTTGATATAAGCCTGAATCTTCTTAGCCATGAGCTACTCCAAAATCGGGTTCGAACGCCTGGTGGCTCCCCGGATGACTTGCGTTTTATCCCAGTGACGACAAAACCCCCCCCCCCCCAAAGGGGGGGGGGGGGGGGGGGGGGGGG